>JANJWE010000325.1 GCA_024709705.1 Flavobacterium sp.
TAATGGTTTCATTTTAGCCCAAAAAATAACCGCTGAACTTGAAAAAATTGCCCCAATTAAAGTATTGTTATGCGAAGTAGAATTAAACAAACAAAATCCTTTTGGCCCCATAAAAACTAGTTTAACCTCAAACCAATATGAAAATAAAGGTGTAGTATTGGTAGATGATGTGCTTAATTCGGGAACCACTTTAATATATGGAGTTAAACACTTTTTAGAAGTTCCATTAAAAAAATTCAAAACTGCGGTATTGGTTGATCGGAATCATAAAAAATATCCGGTGAAAGTAGACTTCAAAGGGATTTCTTTATCAACATCCCATTTTGAACACGTTCAAGTGGTATTTGAAAACCATACAAGTTTTGCTTATTTATCAAAATAAGAACCAATTTCGGCAACCAATTGATCAACCGATTTCCCGTCAGTATTTACAACATGATGAGCTTGATGGTAAAAAAAACTTCTGTCAAACAAATGCTTCGCTACATATTCTGAAAGTTCTTCTGTGTTTTTGTTTTGAAGTAAAGGTCTGATGTGAGCTGAATTTTGTATACGATTTACTAAGGTTTCAATAGGTGTTTTCAGATAGATTGAAAGAACATTTTCGTTTTGGATTAATAAATGATTTTGGGCATAACAGGGTGTTCCGCCCCCTAAACTCAAAACAAAACTCTCAGAAGAATCCAATTGTTCTTTCAAATAAAGATGTTCTTGTTTTCTAAAATACAATTCGCCTCTTTGACTGAAAATCTCAGAAATTGAATTCCCTTCCCTTTTTTCAATGATTTCATCCAAATCACGATGCTCTAATTGATGAACTTGGGCTAATTTTTTTCCAACAGTTGACTTCCCCGAACCCATATAACCTAGCAAAATGATTTTTTTCATAGCAATAATTCCTTGTATTTTAAGGATTTAAGAAAGATTATGATTAAATTACAAATTTAAGACAAAATTGCTTTGAAAAATAAATAATAAGGCCGTATATTTGCACCCGCATTCAAGAAATTGATTATTGACTCGATAGCTCAGTTGGTAGAGCACAACACTTTTAATGTTGGGGTCCTGGGTTCGAGCCCCAGTCGGGTCACAAAGAGACGTTGCGATGCAACGTCTTTACTTTTTTTAAGGCCACGTGGAGAAATTGGTAGACTCGCCATCTTGAGGGGGTGGTGTCGCAAGACGTGTCAGTTCGAATCTGATCGTGGTCACTATACAAAAACAAGCATTTACAAGGCTTGTTTTTTTTATTTCTACAATTATTGAATTCATTTTTTATATCATTTCTCTTACAGTTACTACATTTCACCTTTTTAATTCAAAAAATAATGCCAAAAAAATAGTGTATTTCATTAAAAGTTGTAATTTTGTTTAACAAATATCAAAAAATAATGAACAGCGTAAAAAATGTTTTCAGTATCAAAGATCTTGAAAACCTCACTGGTATTAAAGCACACACCATTCGTATTTGGGAAAAAAGATACAATGTATTGGAGCCCATGCGAACGGACACGAATATCCGGTTTTACGATTTGGCAGCATTACAAAAAATATTAAACATTACGCTTCTACACAATCACGGCTACAAAATTTCAAAAATTTCGAAGCTAAATACTGAAAAAATTGCCCAATTAGTTCGTGAAATTGTTAATGAAAAAAGTGTAAAACATCATGCTATTAATGCCTTTAAAATGGCCATGATGAATTTTGACCAAACTCTATTTTTTAACACCTATAATAACTTACTCACCGAAAAATCATTTAGAGAAGTTTTTTACGATGTATTTATCCCTTTGATGAATGAAATCGGCCTCTTATGGCAATCAGACACCATTAGTCCGGCTCATGAACATTTCATTTCCTATCTTATTAAACAAAAGCTTCTAATTAATACCGAGAAAGTTCAAATTGTTGAGCCTACTCGAAATGATAAAATCTTTGTTCTTTTTCTTCCTCTAAATGAAATACACGAACTTGGATTGATGTATTTAAACTATGAAGTTTTAGTTCACGGCTACAAATGTATTTACCTTGGAGAGAGTGTTCCAATAACAAGCTTGAAGGATATAAATAGATTTTTTGACAATGTAGTTTACGTTTCATACATGACTGTTGAACCAACTAAAGACGACATAAACGATTATTTAAAAACCTTTTATGAAGAGATTTTAGATAAAACCGAAAACGAACTTTGGACTATTGGCAGAATAACTGAATTTATTAAACCAAACACACATCCTAAAGTCAAGATATTCAAGTCTATACAAGAATTATCAAATTTTCTATAAATTTTTCTTAAAAGTCCATTTTGTTTAACTATTTGTTTATATTTGTTAAACAATATGAAAAAAGAAATTCACATAATAGGTTCGGGTTTTTCGGCACTTGCCGCAGCATGTTACTTAGCTAAAGACGGTAACCAAGTAACCCTTTTTGAAAAAAATAAAACTATAGGAGGAAGAGCCCGTCAACTAAAAAAAGAAGGGTTTGTATTTGACATAGGCCCAACATGGTATTGGATGCCAGATGTTTTTGAACGGTTTTTTTCCGACTTTAACAAAAAGCCCTCTGATTATTACGAATTAATCAAACTCTCTCCTGCGTATCAAGTTTATTTTGGTGTAAAAGATTTTATCACCATTTCAGACAATTTGGAAGAGATTTCAAAAACATTTGAGTCTATTGAACCCGGTAGTGGAGCAGTTTTAAAGGCTTTTATGAAAGAAGCACAAGACAACTACAACATTGCTATTTTAGACTTGGTCTACAGACCCGGAGAATCACCATTAGAATTGGTCACTATAAAATCGGCCAAAAAAATAAATCAATTTTTTTCGAACATCAGCAAAGAAGTTCGAAAACGATTTAAGAATGATAAATTAATTCAAATATTAGAATTTCCGGTTTTATTTTTGGGAGCTAAACCCTCTGACACCCCGGCATTTTACAGTTTTATGAATTTTGCTGATTTTGGTTTAGGCACTTGGCATCCAAAAAATGGTATGTACAGCGTAATTCTTGCCATGGAAAAATTGGCTTGTGAATTGGGCGTACAAATTGAAACCGATTCCAACGTAGAAGAAATTATAGTTCAAAATCAAAAGGCTGTTGGAATTAAAGTTAATGGAGTTTCAAAATTTGCAGATGTCATTTTAAGTGGTGCCGATTACCATCACACCGAAACTTTATTAAAACCCGAATATCGAGCTTATTCCGAAAAATATTGGAATCAAAAAACATTTGCCCCTTCTTCTTTGTTGTTTTATGTAGGCTTTAGTAAAAAACTTCAAAATGTTGAACACCATTCGTTGTTTTTTGATGTCCCTTTTGACAAGCATGCAAAAGACATTTATGACCATCCAAAATGGCCTGAAGAACCCTTATTTTATGCCAGTTTTCCCTCAAAAACAGATAAAAGTGCTGCTCCAACAGGAAATGAAGCAGGAATATTTCTTATCCCTTTAGCACCAGGGTTAGAAGATACAGAAGAATTAAGAAATACTTACTTTAATTTGATAATAGAACGTTTTGAAAAAATTACACAGCAAGATGTGAAAAATTATATTATCTTTAGAGAGTCTTTTTGTGTCAACGATTTTATTAAAGAGTATAATTCTTATAAAGGCAATGCATATGGAATGGCAAACACCTTGTTACAAACTGCATTTTTAAGGCCTAAATTAAGAAGTAAAAAAGTAAAAAACTTATACTTTACAGGTCAATTAACAGTACCGGGACCAGGTGTACCTCCTTCTCTAATTTCTGGCAAATTAGTTTCGGAATTGATTAGTAAGTATTCCTAATATTGATAAAAATTTTACACCTATGAAATCTATTTTTGACAAAATTTCATTTGAATGTAGTAAAAATGTAACAAAAGCTTACAGTACTTCTTTTTCTTCTGCCGTAAAAATGCTGGCTCCCAAAATTCGTCAGGACATATACAATATTTACGGATTCGTGAGATTAGCAGATGAAATTGTAGATACTTTTCATGACTACAATAAAGAACAACTCTTTTCGCTTTTTGAAGATGATCTTCAAGCTGCTTTAGACAATAAAATAAGCTTAAATCCGGTTTTGAATGCTTTTCAAAATACCGTTTACAAATACAACATTTCCAAAGATTTAATTGATGCATTTATGAAAAGCATGAAATTAGATCTAACCAAAAAAACGTATACCACTACCCAAGAGTATCAAGATTATATCTATGGTTCTGCCGATGTCGTAGGGCTAATGTGCTTAACTGTTTTTGTGAACGGTAACAAAGAACAATATGACAACCTAAAAACCAGTGCTATGAGATTGGGCTCTGCTTTTCAAAAAGTTAATTTTTTAAGAGATTTGAAAGCCGACTTTGAAGAGTTAAACAGAACCTATTTCCCAAATACCGACTTAAATCAACTGGATGAAGCTTCAAAAGTTCAAATCATTGAAGAAATTGAAGCCGATTTTGAAGCTGGATTTGAAGGAATTCAAAAATTACCCATCGAAGCCAAATTTGGGGTTTATACAGCCTATGTGTATTATAAAAAGCTACTTTCAAAACTTAAAAAAACACCTTCTATAGAAATAAAAAACACACGTATCAGGGTTCCTGATTATGAAAAGGTAGGGTTACTGGCAAAATGTTATATTAATTATAGATTAAAAACGATTTAAATTATGTCGATTTGGATTCAAATTTTGGTTTTCTTCTTAACTTTTTTTCTAATGGAATTTATGGCTTGGTTTACCCATAAATATGTAATGCACGGGTTTTTGTGGAGTTTGCATGCAGATCACCATAAAAAAGACCATGACTCTTGGTTTGAAAGAAACGATGCCTTTTTTATTTTTTATGCTGTCGTAAGTATAAGTTTTTTTCTTTTATGGAGATACGATTACTTTAGTTTAGGTCTGGCGATAGGGCTCGGAATTTTTGCGTATGGATTAACCTATTTTTTAGTGCATGACATTTTTATTCACCAACGTTTCAAAATGTTTCGAAATGCAAATAACATCTATGCAAAAGCTGTTCGAAGAGCTCACAAAATGCATCACAAACATACCGGAAAAGACCACGGAGAATGTTTTGGAATGCTTATAGTTCCTTTAAAATATTTTAAAAAATAAAAAAAAGCTGTTCTAAAGAACAGCTTTTTTTTTAGTTGATTATTACTTTTTTCCAAACTTTCTCATCAGAACTTAATATTTCTAAAAAGTATATTCCGCTTGACAAATTAGAGATGCTAATGGTTTCAAAACTTTCTTTATCAAATGACAGCCTTTTTATAAAAGCACCAGTTTGTGAATACAAATTAACTTGATCAATAGAAACTTTACTTTTAAGATAAAACAAACCTGTTGATGGATTGGGATAAACTTGAAGAGAATTTAAACTAAAATCGTCAACACCTAACAAAGTCAAGGGTGCATTAACAATTCCTCTATTGGACCCCGCACCATGGTAAACTAAAGAAAAATTACCACTGTTTGGACTTGCATACATTAATGATATAGAGGTATCATTAAAATTAAAAACCACATCATTAGAATCACCCGTGCTAAAAGCTCTGGTAGCCACAACAGTTCGAATTCCTTCAGATACCGTGTTACTCACTAAAGTCCAATCCTGAGAGGCATCGATATCTGGATTTCCGGTACCGGAAGAACGTGTTCTACTGTCACTAAAATCGGTTGTAGATCGCATTACTACACAATCTACCAACGCAGGCATTCCTTCGCCTTCAATTAAAGTATTCGTACTAAAACCCAATCCAAACCAACTGTTTGCAGGATTAATTAAAGTTAAAGTAACTGTCGAATTGGCTTGATTTAAATCCAATTGAGCAGACAAATTCTCATTCAATGTAAGCAACCCGGTTGATTTGATTTGGGCAAAACCAACCTGAATGAGAAACATAAAAGTAAAAAGAGTAATTTTTTTCATATCTTATTTTAAAAGGTTAATAATTTCTTCATTTCCGGTAAAAACAGCATACTCAAAAGCCGATTTTCCTTTGGAATCCAATAGTGTTTTTGAAGCTTTATTAAGGAGCAATAATTTAGTCAATGCTACATTTCTAAATTGAACGGCATACATCAAAGCCGTAGTCCCCTCTGAATCGGACAAATCAGGATTGGCTTCATTTTCGAGTAAAAAAGCAACTATCGCATAGTGTCCTTTAACCGTTGCCGCCATCAAAGCCGTTCCCATTGAAGTTTCTACATTAACTTGGGCACCTGATTCTATTAAAAACTTCACCATATCCAAATTCCCTCTGTATGAAGCCAAAATAAGCGGAGTAAAACCTTCATTACTTTTTTGATTGACTAAACCCGGATTTAATTTTACAGCTTTTTGCACTCCTTCATAATCATTCACACGAACCATCTGAATCAAATCGGTTTGTGCCAATAAATGAAAATTGAAGCCCGCAATACAAATTAAAATTTGAATTATTTTTGTCATTTTATAGATTTAATTGTCAAATTTACAAAAATTTTGTTAATACAATTCATAGTGTTCCATGTATTAAAACATTCGATACTATAGTATACGAAAAAACCCTAATCAGGGTTTGATTAGGGTTTAAAATTATGAATCTTAATTTTATTTACTCAAATACATTTTTCTTCTGGAATACAACTCATAAAATTGATCATCTTTTAAATCGTCAATAAACAAAATGCTTTCTCCGGTAGACTTCATCTCTGGACCTAATTTTTTATTGACTCCATGAAACTTACTAAAAGAAAAAACCGGTTGCTTAATTGCATATCCTTTTAATTGTGGCTGGTAAACAAAGTCGGTAACTTTATTTTCTCCTAACATGATTTTGGTTGCATAATTTACATACGGTTCACCATAGGCTTTGGCAATAAAAGGGACGGTACGTGATGCTCTTGGATTGGCTTCTATGATGTAAACAATATCGTCTTTAATGGCAAACTGAATGTTAATTAAACCCACAGTTTTAAGAGCTAAAGCAATTTTTTGGGTGTGCTCTTTTATTTGTTGCATTACAAACTCACCCAAATTAAAAGGGGGTAAAGTAGCATTACTGTCACCGGAATGTACTCCACACGGTTCAATATGTTCCATAATCCCAATGATGTATACGTTTTCGCCATCACATATAGCATCTGCTTCGGCTTCAATAGCACCGTCTAAATAATGATCTAAAAGCAATTTATTTCCGGGAATATTTTTCAATAAATCAATTACATGTTCCTCTAATTCTTGCTTATTGATTACGATTTTCATGCCTTGACCACCTAAAACATAAGAAGGTCTAACTAACAACGGAAAGTCTAATACATCTGCCAATGCAGAAGCTTGATCGGCATTTTCTGCCACTCCAAACTTAGGATAAGGAATATTTAACTCTGCTAATAATTCTGAAAAACGACCTCTGTCTTCCGCTAAATCTAAAGCATCAAAACTGGTTCCTAAAATTTTAATTCCGTAACGATCTAATTTTTCGGCTAATTTTAGAGCCGTTTGTCCGCCCAGCTGAACGATTACCCCTTCCGGTTTTTCGTGTTGAATTATATCATAAATATGTTCCCAGAAAACCGGTTCAAAATACAATTTATCAGCCGTGTCAAAATCGGTTGAAACCGTCTCCGGATTGCAATTAATCATAATCGTTTCATAACCACATTCTTTAGCTGCCAAAACTCCATGCACACAGGAATAATCAAATTCAATACCTTGCCCTATTCGGTTTGGACCCGAACCCAAAACAATCACCTTTTTTCGATCCGAAACCACACTTTCATTTTGAACATAGCGTTCTCCTAGGGGTGTTTCAATTTCGGCTTCAAAAGTAGAATAATAATAAGGGGTTTGTGCTTTGAACTCAGCAGCACAAGTATCTACCAATTTATAAACCCTGTGAATGGAAAGTTCTTCTCTTTTTTTGTGCACCTGACTTTCCAAACAGCGAATCATATGTGCAATTTGTCTATCTGCAAAGCCTTTTTGTTTGGCTTCCAACAACAATTCTTTGGGTAAGGTGTCTATAGAATATTTAGAAATTTCTTTTTCCAAAAGATGAAGTTCTTCATACTGCTTTAAGAACCACATATCTATTTTGGTTATTTCATGAATGCGACTCAAAGGAATACCCATTTGAATGGCATCATAAATCACAAAAACACGATCCCAACTGGCATGGGTCAATTTATCAATAATCTGTTCGTAATTTTTATACCCTTTCCCATCAGCTCCTAGACCATTTCGTTTGATTTCTAATGATTGTGTGGCTTTATGAAGAGCTTCTTGAAAAGAACGCCCAATACCCATAACTTCACCTACAGACTTCATTTGGAGTCCCAAAGTTCTGTCTGCTCCCTCAAATTTGTCAAAATTCCATCGTGGAATTTTTACAATTACATAATCTAAAGTAGGTTCAAATAATGCAGAAGTAGACTTGGTGATTTGATTTTGTAACTCATCCAGATGATAACCCAATGCCAATTTTGTAGCAATTTTTGCAATGGGATAACCTGTGGCTTTTGACGCCAATGCAGAAGAACGGGATACTCTTGGATTAATTTCAATAGCAACAATATCTTCTTTTTCGTCTGGAGAAACAGCGAACTGCACATTACAACCACCGGCAAAATTTCCGATACTTCGCATCATCAAGATAGCCATATCTCTCATTTTTTGAAAGGTTGTATCCGATAAAGTCATGGCAGGAGCTACCGTAATACTGTCACCGGTATGGATTCCCATAGGGTCCATATTTTCAATAGAGCAAATTATAACCACATTATCATTTTTATCACGAAGTAATTCCAATTCATATTCTTTCCAACCCAAAAGAGCTTTATCAATAAGCACTTCATGAATGGGCGATGCTTCCAATCCTCTGGTCAATAATTCATCAAAATCCTCTTTATGATGAACAAAAGCAGCTCCGGTACCTCCAAGTGTAAACGAGGGTCTGATAACCAAAGGAAAACCAAACTCTTGAGCAATTTCTTTACCTTTCAAAAACGAGGTTGCTGTTTTAGCAGGTGCAGCACCCACGCCAATGCGTTCTAATAATTGTTTGAACTGTTCTCGGTCTTCTGTTATATTTATGGCATTAATATCAACGCCAATTAATCGAACTCCAAAATCGGCCCAAATACCTTTTTCGTCGGCTTCTAAACACAAATTGAGAGCCGTTTGGCCACCCATTGTGGGTAAGACCGCATCTATGTTGGGATGCTTTTTGAGAATTTCAATAATTGATTTAGTTGTTAATGGAAGTAAATAAACATGATCGGCCATTGAAGGATCTGTCATGATGGTAGCCGGATTTGAGTTAATTAAAATAACTTCAATTCCTTCTTCTCGCAAGGAGCGTGCCGATTGTGAACCCGCATAATCAAACTCACAAGCTTGACCTATTACGATTGGGCCGGACCCAATAATTAATACCGATTTAATTGAATTGTCTTTTGGCATGTTGTTGTGTTATAATAGTTTAGTTGTTTTGTGTGTACAAGATATAAAAAAAAGGCGTTACTGAAAAAAGTAACGCCTTTATATATGATTTAAAACAATCATTATTTTTTGTGTCTTGGTTCGCAGGAAACAGTCAATTTATGTCTTCCTTTTGCTCTTCTACGAGCAAGGACTTTTCTACCATTTGCAGTAGCCATTCTATCCATAAACCCGTGTTTATTTCTTCTTTTTCTTTTCGATGGTTGAAACGTTCTCTTACTCATTGTTTTGTATCTTTAAAATCGTATAAAATTATCTTAGGTTGGGTTCCTTAAAAACCGAGTGCAAATATACAAAGACTTTTTTTTCTCACAAGTGGTTTTCTAAAAATATTTTCAATTCCTTTTATTACCTTTGCAATCACAAAATTTTAATTCACTATGTTTCACAAAAACATCAAACTAGTTATTGCTGCTTTGTTATTAGCTACGGCAATTTGGCAATTTACCGAGAATAATATCGGAAACGGAATATTTATCATTTTACTTATCTTTTTCCCTATTTTCTTATATTTCAAAAATGAGTACATTCTTATGGCCTTTTTCAAACTTCGCAAACAAGACTTCGAAGGAGCTAAAATTTGGCTTAACAAAATTAAGAATCCGGAAACAGCTTTGGTTCGCAAACAACAAGGGTATTACAATTACCTACACGGCCTTATGGTTTCGCAAACGAATTTGAATCAAGCTGAGAAATTTTTCAAAAAAGCTATAGAACTCGGACTCTCTTTAGATATGGATTTGGCGGTTGCCAAATTAAATTTAGCCGGAATAGCCATGTCACGCAGAAGAAAGATTGAAGCTACAAACTTAATTCAAGAAGTATCTAAATTGGACAAACAAAATATGTTGAAAGAACAAATTACAATGATGAAGCAACAATTAAAGAAAATTTAATTCGTTTCAAACTTCAAAAGAAAACACTTTACAACTTTGTAAAGTGTTTTTTTTTATTCTGATAAACAGCACTTTACATCAAAAAAAGTTGCTTATCTTATTTGGTTTTTATATTTTTGATAGATAATACAATTCGAGCCTATGAAAAAAATAGTATTCTTAGTTGTATTTTTTATCCTGTACTTACCCACTTGGGCTCAAGAAGAAACTAAACTTTTTTCTGAAGCCGTTAGGACAAATTTTTCTCATTTTAAAAGACAAAGCAATAAAGCTTTCAAAGAAGGTGACTTTGAAAGAGGCCAATTCTTATTTGACAGTTTGGTTCAAAACCAATTAATCGGTTCAAAATTCAACGATTATACCCTCAAAAGAGTTTCCAATCGCAAACTTAAAATGAGTAAACTCAAAAAACCTATATTTCTCATTACTTATGCAGCTTGGTGTGTTCCCGGCAAAGGTGAAATTCCGGCTCTTAACAAATTGGCGAAAGAGTTTCATAACGAAATTGAATTTATAGTAATTGTTTTCGGAAAAAAACAAGAGGTAAAGAAGTTTTCGTCAAAATTTAATCATCATATCGAAGTGTGTTATGCTCATAAAAACTATAGAAACGACAACGAAATAGTGGAAAACATGAGAGAAACTCTAGGTTTTCCTACAGTTTACATGATGACATCAGACTTGCAGTTGATTGATATTAAAAGAGGAATTGTAGTTGCTCCCTTAAAAACGCCTTTAAAAAAAGCCATAGAGTTAAATTATTTGATATACAAAGAACGCCTTGCCCAATTAAATACCAATTTTAATAAAAAAGAAACTTTGGTTATATATTAGTTTATTTTGAAAGTAATAATTTTCCGGCTACCAGCAGCAATATCACTCCAAATATTTTTTTCAATAGTTTTTGATCTATTTGCAAAGCCAATTTGCTTCCAATAACACCTCCAATAACAAAAAAAACAGCAATCAAGGCTGCATACCGCCAATCTACATATCCCTCTTTATAATAGTTGTATGCCGCTAGTGCAGTAACCGGAACAGCCAAAACTGCTAAACTAGTTCCTTGAGCTTGGTGTTGAGAAAGTCCGAGCCAAAGCAATAGAGGAATCATTATAATGCCACCACCAATTCCGATTAAACCACTCAATATTCCGGCTAATAAACCAATACATAATAAAAGAAGAAGTGTTGATGTTGTCATTTTCATGTTGTCAATTAATATCCTTCAACAGGGATTTCTAAAACGTACGTCTTTTTAGACTTATTTTCCAATTTTCTATCTCGTAACCAAGGATTGTGAATTTTAAGGATTTTGTAATTAATTCCTAAATTCTTAGCAAATACAGCTAAATCAATAATAGAGCTATCTACTTGAATTTTTTGTGTTTCGATAGGATGGTATAATTGTGAAGTTGGAATATCAAATCCATAGGCTACAGGATTTTTCATAATTTGTTTCAAAGCCAAAATACGAAAAACATATCTTGAAGTTTCTTCAGTTAAAAGTAAATCATAATAAGAACTTACTTGCTGATTGGTAATTTGTTTGTTAACTCCCCCCATGCCTCCATTGTATGCTGCTGCTGCAAGAGTCCAGCTTCCAAATTTATTTTTAGCATCAATTAAATATTTACAGGCCGCTTCGGTTGACTTTTCCAAATGGTAACGTTCGTCTACAATTTCATTTACTTCCATTCCCTTTTCTTTTGCAGTTTCGGGCATAAATTGCCATACCCCTCTTGCTCCGGCAGGAGAAACAGCATTGGTTAAACCACTCTCAATTACGGCCAAATATTTAAAGTCATCCGGAACCCCGTATTTAGCAAGTATGGGTTCTATAACCGGAAAGGCTCTTTTGGCTCTTTTGATAATTAAAGTTGTGGTAGAATGCAAATTGGTATTAATCAACATCTCTCTATCCAATCGTTCTCTAACATCTACCAAATGTAAAGGCGTTTTTTCTCCGGCAAAATCTATTTCATTTGGTAATGAAAAAAAAGTGATTTTTTGGGGCTCTTCCGTTTTCAAAGAAGTTGAATAAATGAAAAGTCCACTCATAGTCAAGAGTAAAACTGCACCAATTGTTGAAAGTAACGTCTTCATAATGCTTATATATTGCTTAATGTAAAACTACAAAAATCAGTCCAAATCAGCTTGGATAAAGAATAAATTTTGGTAAATTTTCCGAAATCCATTTATGCTTATTTAAAATCATAATATGGGTACCCCCCTTAACAACGATACAATTTTGGATATATTTTATTGGAAAAACTTCATCCTTATCCCCATGAATATGAATAACCAATGGATTAGGTTCAACTCGATCCCATAAAACTACCGATTCTATTGCCCAATCCAAATAACTTTTGTCTCGAACACTTAAATATTTTTCATAAAGTTTAGCTCTTTGTGTTAAAGTTTGATTGAAAGCAAATTTTCCAAAATCTTCCAAATTTTGAATTAATCCGGTTGGAACCAATTTGTAGGCTTTTGTGGTTTTAGCCAATTTAAGTCTTCTTGGAAATTCATTTCGGGTTTTTACACTTGAAATAATTATCGTTTTCTGAACTGGAATTATCTCTGCCATTTCTTGAACCACAATTCCTCCGAAAGAAACCCCAACCAAAACCGGATTTGGATGTTTGACATGAATTGCAAGTCTTGCTACATAGGACTTTAAGGTTTCTTTGGGCTCAGGTAAAATCCATTCTAACAAGTACATTTCAAATTGATCTTCGGGCAAATGTATACGTTCAAAAATAGAAGTGCTGGCCGCCAATCCCGGCATAAAATAAACTGGAATTTTGCTCATTGTATAGATTTATTTTTCTCTTTAAAATTAAGATTTATTTTTTAGGTTCGTTTAACGAAATGGTAAATTTATGCTAAATGTTAATTTTAGTGATTTGTGTAAAAACCAATTCATAAAAAATTTAAAAATTGTATCTTTGTAACTACTTTGATTTCAAAGCCATGTAAAAAAATACAACCCTTTTAAAGAAATTGAATCATGGAAATTAAAGACAATCAATTACTCCGCCAATTTGAAACCCAAACATCAGAAGGTTTATTGGTATTGGAATATGCCATTCAAGAGCGTAAACTTTTTTTGACCAAGTTAAATCAGCCGGAGGAACTTGAGGAAAGTATTGCCAATGAATTCATAAAAGAAGTATTGGCTTTTGCCGAAGAAAAAAAGTTGAAAGTGGTTCCTACACACCCCAAAGTGACTCATTTTTTCAGAAAAAATCCGGTTTATAAAGAATTACTCCCCCCGGGGATCAAAATTTAATCATGAAATGTCCGTTGTGTGCCGATGTAACTAACCATTTTTACACGCACAAACACCGTGAATTTTATTTTTGTTCCCAATGTTTTTCTGTCTCATTAGACACCAAAAACTATATGACAGAATTGGATGAAAAAAAACATTACGAATTTCACAACAACGATGTAAATGATGTAGGTTATCAGCTATTTGCTTCGCCTATTGTGAATCGAGTTCTCAAAGATTTCTCCACTAAGCATTCCGGTTTGGATTTTGGTTCCGGAACCAACTCGGTGATTGTGAAATTATTGAAAGACAAAAAGTACAACATAGTAGAATACGACCCATTCTTTTCCAACCATCCGGAAGTTTTGGAAAAACAATACGATTACATCACCTGTTGTGAAGTGATTGAACATTTTCATCATCCGTTTGAAGAATTCAAAAAGCTGTACAATCTTTTAAAACCCGGTGGAAAACTCATTTGCATGACCGATTTTTTCTCCGAAACTCAAAATTTTGATACGTGGTATTACAAAAATGACCATTCCCATGTGTTCTTCTATCATCCCAAAACAATGGAATGGATTACTAAAAATTGTGGGTTTTCGAGTTATACGATTGAGGGGAGAGTGACGGTTTTTGAGAAATAGTATTCAGTGTTCAGTCAGTAAATACAAATACAGTTTTCTCACCCAGTTGTGTCATTGCTTCGCCAATTCGAGCATAGCTCTCGTGTCCGACGCAGGAGGAATCTCATTACGCTAGAAAGATAATAATTCAAAAACTTTATGGGATTTCTCCCTTTGGTCGAAATGATACAAAATGAGAAAAATTCAAATTTTTAAATAGAAACAACATCCCTCACAAACTCCATCCTCACCGCACCATCTTCATCAATTTTTGTCAATTTGATTTCGTGCAATGTGTTCACCAAATCCGGATTCCAAGGGGTTTTTACTTTTACATAATTTTCGGTAAAACCGTGAATGTATCCTTCTTTATTTTCGGCTTCAAACAAAACGGTTCGCATAGTACCGATTTGGCTTTCATAGAACGCTCTTCTTTTCTTTACAGACAAACCTCGAAGCATTTTACTTCTTTTGGAGCGAACATTCATCGGCACCACTCCATCCATTTCAGCGGCTTCTGTGTTATCTCTTTCGGAATACGTGAAAACATGCAAATACGAAATATCTAAGTCATTCAAAAAGTGATAGGTTTCCAAAAAATGCTCGTCTGTTTCACCGGGAAAACCAACAATTACATCCACGCCAATGCACGCATCCGGCATGACTTCGCGAATTTTACTCACGCGA
>JANJWE010000009.1 GCA_024709705.1 Flavobacterium sp.
TTTTATCAATAAATAAAAATGACAATTCTTTAAATTTTTTACTATATATTTAATAATTAATATGGTTTTCAAAACAAAAAAAACGCGACAGTACTCTGTAAACATTCCCATCTACAACCGGAACAGCTTCATTAGAACTAAACGATGCTACAGCGGCTGCTGTGTAAGGACCAATACCCTTGAGGGAAATTAAGGCATTATAAGTTGATGGAAAGACTCCTCCAAATTCGACAACAACTTGTTGTGCCGTTTGATGTAAATTACGAGCTCTGGAATAATACCCTAAACCTTGCCAAAGTTTTAAGACCTGCTCTTCTTGAGCTTGAGCCAAATCAAAAACCGTAGGAAACTCCGAAACAAAAGCTTCAAAATAAGGCAAACCTTGCACAACTCGCGTTTGTTGCAAAATAATTTCTGAGAGCCAAATAACATAAGGATCCGTAGTATTTCGCCAAGGTAATTCTCTCCGATTTTCTAAATACCAAGATATAAGACGATTAGAAAAAGTCATGTTTTAAAATTGGTTTACAAAAGTATATCTTTATGTTATTAAATTTTAATCAATTATGCTTGAATAATTGTTTTTTTAATTTGTATATTTGCACTCTCAAAATTTTACACATAAATATTTAATACGAAAGAAAATGACGAAAGCAGATATCGTAGCAAAGATTTCAGAAAAATTAGGTCTTGAAAAAGGTGACGTTCAAGCGACCATTGAATCTTTTATGGATGAGGTTAAAAATTCTTTAGAAACTGGAGACAACGTTTATTTAAGAGGTTTCGGTAGTTTTATCATCAAAACAAGAGCCGAAAAAACCGGAAGAAACATTTCAAAAAACACAACAATTAAAATTCCTGCTCACAACATCCCGGCATTCAAACCTGCAAAAGTATTTGTAGAAGGTGTGAAAGCTAATACTGAGGTGACAGTTTAACTTATTTATTAATACCAAAAAGATCACACTATGCCAAGTGGAAAAAAGAGAAAAAGACATAAGGTAGCGACGCACAAACGTAAAAAAAGAGCGAGAGCTAACCGTCACAAAAAGAAAAAGTAGTGTAAACTACTTTTTTCTTTTACAAAAAGTTCTTTGAAATGAAACAGCTAAAAACAATTGCTGTTTCACCGGGTACACAAAAATACCTGTTAAAAATATTGTTTAATCCATCCTAACGTAAGGTTGATTGGTTAACAGTTGATCGTTGATGGTTTTACCAACAACCGACAACCGACAACCGACAACTAAATTGTTCGGATAAAAATTTACACCGTGAATAAAGAATTGATCATTAGGTCAAGTTCTGATGCTGTAGATTTTGCCTTATTAAAAGATGGAAAACTAATCGAATTACACAAGGAAGAAGAACAAAAGAGCGGTTTTCAAGTAGGCGATATTTTTATCGCTAAAATCAGAAAACCGGTACCAGGACTTAATGCGGCTTTTGTGCATTTAGGCTTTGAAAAAGACGCCTTTTTACACTACCACGACTTAGGACCCAATCTTCCCTCTTTGCTGAAATTCACCAAACTTGTAAGCACAGGTAAACTAAAAGATTTCTCCCTTAAAAACTTTCAGTTTGATAAAGAAATCGATAAAGATGGTACAATCACTGATGTGTTAAGTGCCAATCAATCGGTTTTAGTACAAATCGTTAAAGAACCTATATCTACTAAAGGCCCCAGAATAAGCTCTGAGCTTTCTCTGGCCGGAAGGTATATTGTTTTAGTGCCTTTCTCTGACCGCGTTTCTGTTTCTCAAAAAATAGAATCCAAACAAGAAAAAGACCGCTTAAAAAAATTAGTACAATCTATCAAACCTAAAGGATTTGGTGTTATTGTTCGTACAGTAGCAGAAGGCAAAAAAATAGCCGAACTAGACCAAGACATGCAGAACCTGCTTAGCAGATGGACTGGCATGTGTAAAAAATTACCTACGGCTCATCATCCCTCCAAAGTACTCAGCGAAGTAAATCGAACTTCGTCAATACTTAGGGATATCTTCAACGATTCCTTTACAGGAATATACATTGATGATGAAGAGTTGTTTGAACAAACCAAAGAGTCAATCGAAGAAATTGCTCCTTCCAAGGCAAATATCGTCAAATTGTACCAATCCAGAGAATTACCCATTTTCGAAAAATACCACATAGAGAGACAAATTAAAACCTCTTTTGGTAAAACCGTATCCATGAGTAAAGGTGCCTATCTGATTATAGAACACACCGAAGCTCTTCACGTTATTGATGTGAATAGCGGAAATCGTTCCAATAAAGCACAAAATCAAGAGGAAACGGCATTGGAAGTAAACCTAATTGCCGCTGCTGAAGTAGCCAGACAATTGCGTTTACGTGATATGGGTGGTATTATTGTAGTTGATTTTATCGACATGCAAAACCCAGAAAACCGAAAAGTACTTTTTGATTTCTTAAGAGAGGAAATGAGTGACGACAAAGCCAAACACAAAATCTTACCGCCTAGTAAATTTGGTTTAATCCAAATTACCAGACAACGCGTAAGACCGGAAGTAAATATCAAAACTAGAGAAGAAGATCCTAACAACGGAACCGGAGAAATTGATGCTCCTATCCAAGTTATCGATAAAATCAATCTCGATGTTGAAAGATTAAAAAATCACAAAAATTTGGTGCTTAATGCCCATCCTTTTGTGGCCGCATACCTAACCAAAGGTTTTCCATCATTACGTTCAAAATGGTTTTTTGAACATAAAAAATGGGTGAAAATTATACCTCGTGATGCTTACACGTTTTTAGAATACCATTTCTTTGACAAAGAAGGAAATGTTATAAAAGAATAAAATCAAACGCTCGTTTTTTTAAACGGGCGTTTTTTTTTACTCAAGCACCAACTCCACTTTCCGTTTAATCTCTCCCCCATTTTCATCCACCACTGTAATATAATGAATTCCGGAAGTTGCTTTCAACGGCATATCGTGAAAGTTTTGTGTGATGCCTAAATAGGTATGGTTCACATACCAATACAATTTGATGTTAGGTTGCGAATGGGCTACTTTTAAAACAATCGGTTGTACTTCGCTGTCAAAATTTTTGGTTAAGTAAAGTTTACTGTTCGTTTTGGGATAAATAAAATCCATAAAAGGCGTTTGGTTGTCTTCACAATCCGAACGAAATGGCGGCAACACCCAATAATCCATGTTTTTACTTTTGTAATACCATTCCATCACCGGAGGCAAAACAAACCACGATTTAGTTACCATTTCATCCACATTTTCGCAACTGCTGTTCACCCGAAATTGTTCCGTTTTATCTAAATGGATTAGTTTGTGATACGCACATTGTACTGTTTGTTTAGCCGTGACCGGAATCCATTGCTTGCTTTTCGGACAATTTTCATTAGCTAAATAACCACTTTTAGCACAAACATCGACTTGTTGCATGTTGTTTAACGGCTTTTCAAACCAATTACTTCTGGGCAATAAATTAAACACGTCAAACAAAATCGGAGCGGCATGACTGACGCCAGTGAGCAACGGACGACCTTCTCCGGTGGCATTGCCGACCCAAATTCCAACTACATATTTTTTACTCGTTCCAACCGCCCATGCATCCCGATTACCAAAACTCGTCCCGGTTTTCCAAGCGATTGGTAATGACGAATCGTAAAAACGCCACGCTTCATCGCCTTCGGGACGGTTGACTTCTTTCATAGCTTCGTAGGCTAAATAAATGGAACCAGCTCCTACGATATTTTTTTGATAGGATAATTTTCCGAAATCCACTTTTTTACCCGAATTATAATTCAACTCCGAAAATTCATTTTTACGGTATTGAAAATTGTTTTTTGGGTATTGATTCAATGTTCCGGTTAGTCCGGCATACGTTTTACACAAATCCCACAAACTGGTTTCTGCTCCACCTAAAATGAGCGACAAGCCATAATGATTCGGATGCCGTTTCATGGTTGTAAAACCGTATTGTTGCAGTTGATCATAAAACCGATATACGCCAAAATCCTGCAACATCAAGACAGACGGTATATTCAACGAACGTGACAAAGCCCGCCTTGCCGGAACCGCTCCATCATAGGTCAAGTTAAAATTTTGCGGAGTGTAACCCGAAATTTGTGTGGGAATATCGGGAACTAAGGTGTTGGGCAATAATTCGCCTTCGTCTAACATTCCTGCAAAAAGCAACGGTTTCAAAATACTTCCCGAACTTCGCGGTGCCGAAATAACATCCACATCTTTTTGATGGTTTTTGTCGGTGGGAGCATTACCCACATAACCCACAATATTACGGGTTTCGACATCCACCACCAAAATGGCCAAGTTGTACACCTCATTTTGTTTGTATTGGTAATAATAATTTTGAGCCATTTGATTCAAGCGTTCTTGCAAGGCAAAATCAATAGTCGTTTTTACTTTTTGACCTTCTTGTTTTTTGGCAGTTTTTTGCAATAAATGCGGAGCTATTTGCGGTAAATCAAATGGTTTTTGCGGTAACGGTTCTTGCAAAGCCATTTCGTATGAAAGTTTATCCAAGGCCTTATTCTCATACAATTTTTGCAACAACCGATTGCGTTTTTCAAGTAATCGTTGTTGGTTTTTTCCGGGATAGATTAAACTGGGAGCATTTGGCAACACCGCCAACGTAGCCGTTTCTGCCCACGATAACTGATGCGATTGCACACCAAAATACCGCCACGAAGCCATTTCCAAACCTACCACGTTACTGCCAAACGGAGCGTGAGCCGCATATAATTTTAAGATTTCTTTTTTAGAATGACGCAGTTCCAAACGAGTAGCCAAAACCACTTCGATGACTTTTTCAAAATACGTTCGGGTTTGCCCTTTTCGGGAAAGGCGAATGACTTGTTGGGTTAAGGTACTTCCACCACGAACCACGCGATTGGCCTTGCGGTTTTGCCTGAAAGCATTCCACATTGAAATAGGATTAAAACCCGGATGATAATAAAAATGCTGGTCTTCAAAAGCGATGATGCACTGTTGAAATTTCTTCGGCACACTATCCGCCGCCGGAAACCGCCACTGGCCATCCCGAGCGATTTTGGCTCCTAATAAATTGCCTTCTTTGCTTTCGATAACGGTGGAATACGGTTCGTTAAAAAGCGTTCGTGGCAAACAAAAATAATAGCCAACCAACAAAATCAAAATCAAAAGGGTTTTGATTTTGTGTTGGAGGATTTTGGTTTTGGCTTTATGGAGTAGGGGTTTGAGCACGATATGAAAGTGACGCTTTAAAATTTTAAATTGACATTATTAATTTGTTTCTTCCATCGGCGGCGGTGGATTATATATACTGTAAGGTGAAAAATCAATATGCGTTAGTTCGTCATCATCCCCAACAAAATCAATTCTAAATTGAAATGGTGTTCGCTCATAAAGTTCAATTAATTCATCTTTTGTCAATTCACAAATTGATTTTTTGAATACTTTCATCGATTGTTTTTCGGCAAAATTGGAATATCCCTTAAGTGATTCTAAAATTATATCCGTTAAAAGTTCTTTATCAACATTATTATCCCAAAAGTAAGCAATATGAATCCTTTGATAGCTTTCTTCTCCTCTTTCTAAGTAAAATTTTTCAACGGTTTTAGCTATGTTTTCAAACTGAACATTTTGAAAATTGATAAATATAGAATCCTTTTCAGTTAAATAAATTTTACAATAATTTTTAGGATTAAAAGGCGGAGG
>JANJWE010000046.1 GCA_024709705.1 Flavobacterium sp.
AAATATTTTTGTAATACAAGGCTGGAAGCTTTAAAACAACTGGAACTTTACGTCAATAAAACCCTGTCGTTTGCCGGAATTGTAACCAATATCCAACATCGAACAGCCAAAAACGGAAAAGGCTGGGCAACTTTTGTTTTGGAAGGATATGAGGAAAGTTTTGAGTTTCGCATTTTTGATGAAGAATACCTAAAATACCGTCATTTTTTGATCCAAAATCAATTTGTTTATTTTAAGGTGTTGGTTAAAGAAGGGTGGGTAAATCGTGAAACCGGAAAAAAATCAGATCCGAGAATTCAATTTACGGATGCCAAATTATTGGCCGATGTTCTTCCTCAATTTGCCAAAAAACTGACAATTATGATTGATATAAAAGAATTGCATCAGAATTTTATTGTAGGGTTACATGAGATTTTCAAATTATATCAAGGTGACAATTCGGTAACTTTCGAAGTTTTGGAGTTAGAACGTATCAAAAAAGAAGTGGCTATTAAACCAATAGATACAATTCCGTTGGATTTAGAAGAATCAGAGGCTGAATTAATTGAGGATATCGACTTAGATGTAGAAGATCCTGGGGAAGAAATTAGAGTTTTAAATAAACTCGCAATGCCCAGTAGAAAACTAAAAGTTAAAATATCGAATGAATTGTTGAGCAATCTTGAAAATATGAAAGTAGATTTTAAACTGAATTAATAATCAATTCCGACAATACATTCATAATCAAAACTAATTTTCAATTAACACGACTTTAAGTTTTAAATTTTTAAATTTGCAGCAGTAAACTTGAAACAAAGTTAAACCTAAAATAAAAGATATATGGCATTAGCAATAACAGATGCTACTTTTGAAGAAGTAGTATTAAAATCAGACAAACCGGTTTTAGTAGATTTTTGGGCAGCATGGTGTGGACCATGTAGAATGGTAGGTCCGGTAATTGATGAAATTTCAACCGAGTATGAAGGAAAAGCAGTAATTGGAAAAGTAGATGTTGATGCAAATCAAGAATTTGCTGCAAAATACGGTGTAAGAAACATACCAACTGTTTTAGTTTTTCAAAATGGGGAGGTAGTTGGAAGACAAGTTGGGGTTGCCCCAAAGAAAAATTATACAGATGCTATTGATGCATTGTTGTAATTTTTTAGAAATGTTAATTCAAAGGTCTGGTGCAAATCAGGCCTTTTTTATTGGAGTTAAATTTTTAAATGTCAAACTTTTGTTTTCTTAAAAGAGTTTTCTAATTATAATTAATTATCTTTAAATCAAATAATTGACAACTAATTGTAGGAGTAAATAAAAAGCTATGAGTTTTGAAAATCATATTGTTTGGATTACAGGTGCTTCTTCCGGAATTGGAAGAGCAATGGCTCTGGAATTTGCAAAACACGGAGCCTCTCTTGCTGTTTCTGCACGAAGAATAGATGAATTGAACCAATTGGTTGGAGAAATTGAAAATTCCGGAGGCAATGCAAAAGCGTTTTTTTGCGATATCATGGATGAAATAACAATCAAAAATTGCGTGGAACAAATTCTAAACTCTTTTGGCAAGCTAGATGTAGCTGTTGCTAATGCGGGTTTTGGGGTGTTCGGAAAAATGGAAAATTTGACACAAGAAGAATGGCAAAGACAATTACAGGGAAATGTCATCGGTCTTGCTTTAACAGCTAAATATGCAATGCCACATTTAAAACAAACCAAAGGGAGACTCGCTTTGGTTGGGAGTGTTGGGGCATACCTTCCAAATCCCTATGTTGGAGCTTATGGAGCATCTAAAGCAGCTGTAAATTCAATTGGATTAACTTATCAGGTTGAGTTATATTCTACAGGTGTAAGTTGTACTACTTTACATCCCGGTTTCGTTAAATCGGAAATAGCACGAATTGATAACAAAGGCGTTTGGTATCCCGATCGCAAAGATCCACGTCCTGAAAAAATGATGTGGCCCACTGAAAAAGCGGCTCAAGTAATGGTTAAAGCTATTTGGAAACGTAGGCGAAATTATATTTTTACAGCTCATGGTAGGATCTTTGTTTGGATTCAACGCTTGTTTCCCGGTGTTATGAGAAAAATGATGTTAAAAAGTCCTAAGCCATCTTAATATAAAATTTAGGGTTTATAAATCTTTTTCTTTTGTAGCTATAATGGGATTTGATATCTTTGAAATATGAGGATTGAACAACAAAAAGAACTAATTTCAGGTTTTAAGCATTTAGAGCTTTTAGCTAACCAAGTGGTTGAAGGCTTTATTTCCGGCATGCACAAATCGCCATTTCACGGATTTTCTGCAGAGTTTGCCGAGCATAAAGTATATAACAAAGGCGAAAGCACCAAACACATTGATTGGAAATTATTTGCCAAAACCGATCGTCTGTATACCAAACGATATGAAGAAGAGACTAATTTGCGTTGTCATTTGATTATAGATAACTCTTCTTCCATGCATTTTCCTCAATTGCAATCTGGACAACCCTTTTATGAAAGTAAGATTGGTTTTTCTGTTTTAGCCTCGGCAGTTTTAATGAATTTACTCAAAAAACAAAGGGATGCAGTGGGGTTAAGTGTTTTTTCGGACACCTATGAATATTATGCACCCGAGAAAGGAAGTGATCGCCACCATCGGATGATTTTAAACAAGTTAGAAGATTTGTTGGAAAATTCTAAAGTAGCCAAACCCACCGAAACGGTTACTTTTCTGCATCAAATAGCCGAAAAAATGCATCGACGTTCGATGATTATTTTGTTTACCGATATGTTTCAGGATGGCGATGAAGAAAAGCTGTTCAATGCTTTGCAACATTTAAAACACAACAAGCATAAAGTCGTTTTGTTTCATGTGGTAGATGAGAAAAGAGAACTAAATTTCGATTTTGATAATGCTCCACGAAAATTTGTAGATGTAGAATCAGGTGAGACTGTTAATCTATTTGCTGAAAATATCAAGGAAGTCTATGAAAAAAATGTGGATACATATTTTAAAAAGGTAGCGATGACGTGTGCCCAAAACAAAATAAAGTATGTGCCGGTTAATGTTGGAGCCAATTTTGAAAAAATACTCACAACATATTTAGTTGAAAAACAAATGTTTGGCTAGTTTAACAAAAAAATATTTTAAAAAAGTAGTCAAAACTCTTGCAGATATTGAATTGTGTTGTATATTTGCAACCGCAATTAAGCGAAGGTTTGGTAGTTCAGTTGGTTAGAATACATGCCTGTCACGCATGGGGTCGCGGGTTCGAGTCCCGTCCAGACCGCTAAAATTGGGAAAAATTTTAAAAGCACTTTGGTAACAAAGTGCTTTTTTGCCCAAAAAAGCATTTAAAATAGTTGTGTTGTTTTGGACGACCGAAAGGAAGTCCTGGTTTAGTAGTTAGACCAATGAAAAGCTTTTCACCTTTTGGTGAATGGCTTTTTTGCTTTATACGATTTTCTGTTTTCTCGCTAATTGTAAGTTTTTGTCTTTGCGTCTCTGCGTGAGATAATTTGTTTTCTCGCAGAGACGCAAAGTTGCAAATACTTCTGTTTAGTTATATTTATTAGAAAATTTAAAACCAATTTTGAAAATAAAAGTTTTCTATTGAAATTTGAAAACTGAGTCTGCCAACTGCGACTGAAAACTGAACACTCATAAAAAATGTCAAACCACCGCCACTTCCTACTCCACAAACCCTACGGCTACCTCAGTCAGTTTATTTATGAACTGAAACGAACCAAAAAGTTGTTGGGAGAATTGCATGATTTTCCTCCCGGAACCATGGCAATTGGACGTTTGGATGAAGATTCTGAAGGCTTAATCATTCTAACTACAGACGGAATGATGAGTGAGGTAGTGCGAAGCAAAAAAGTAGAAAAGGAATATTATGCACAAGTAGATGGCATTATTACTCAAGAGGCCGTTGAACAATTACAAAACGGCGTTTTAATTGGCTTTAAAGGAACCAAATACAAAACCCAAAAATGCCAAGCCAAATTGATTGAAAATCCAAATTTTCCGTCACGTTCTCAAAAAATTCGCGATGAGCGTCACGGACCTACTTCTTGGGTTTCGATTACACTTACAGAAGGCAAATTTCGGCAAGTGCGAAAAATGACTTCAGCGGTTGGTTACCCTACTTTGCGTTTAGTTCGAGTTCGGATTGGAAATTTCTATTTAAACGATTTGCAATCCGGTGAAGTGAAAGAAATGGATAGTGTTTTGGGAGTTTAAAAATATTTTGTCTTGAATCAGAGATTCAGTGGTCAAAATCAAATAGGATAAGTAGAAACATTTGAATTATCAACTATTCAACCACCAAATTGCTCCATTTAAAATCGTTGCAAAACTTACCCAAAGTAAATATGGTATCAATAATTTACTGGCTAAAGGATCAATAGGTTTGAAAAGCTTGATGGTTTCTAAAATTATCAACCAAAGCAACAGAATTTCAACGAAAGCCAAAAAGGGATTGCACATTCCAAAAAATAAAAAACTCCACAAGGCATTCAAAATCAACTGAATGACAAAAACCCAAAGGGCTTTTTTAACCATAACAGGAACAACATCCATTTTACTCCAAACCAATCCGGCACTTACACCCATCATCACATATAAAAAAGTCCAAACCGGAGCAAATAACCAATTGGGTGGATTAAACACAGGTTTAATTAACGTAGGATACCACGTTTCAATAGAGGATTGTGTGGCCATTCCGGCACCATAACCCACCGCCAAACAAACTAGAACAGCTATTGCAATTTTAAGAGATTTTGACATAGTGAATTTTTATTCAAAAGTATAACAAAACCGCTTTCAAAAAAAGTCTGCATGATACAAAATCTGTATCTTTGCTCAAAAATTAATTGCATGCAAACGACTTCAGATTTTATTCCGAAAGAGTATTCTCAAACCGTTGAAAAAGGGAGTTTTTTTTGGTCGGCTCCGAGCAATATTGCCTTAGTGAAATATTGGGGAAAAAAGGAAAATCAAATTCCGGCCAATCCATCCATAAGTTTTACGTTGAAAAATTGTAAAACCATTACAAATTTATCTTTTTCTAAAATAGAAAAAGGGGAAAATTTTTCTTTCGATTTATTATTTGAAGGAAAACCTAAAGAATCCTTCCGACCAAAAATTCAAAAGTTTTTAGAGAGAGTGGAAGTGTATTTGCCTTTTTTAAAAGACTTTCATTTTACGATTGATACCCAAAATACATTTCCGCATAGTTCCGGTATTGCTTCATCGGCCTCTGGAATGGCAGCATTAGCGGTAAATTTTATGAGTTTGGAAAAACTTTTAAATCCTGAAATGTCTGTAGACTATTTTAATCAAAAAGCATCCTTTCTAGCCCGTTTAGGTTCTGGAAGTGCCTGTAGAAGTGTAAAAGGTGAAGTAGTTATTTGGGGAAATCATCAGGAAACTGAAAATAGCTCTGATTTGTTTGGTGTTGAATTTTCTGAGCTTCATGCCAATTTTAAAAACTATCAAGACACGATTTTGTTAGTCGACAAAGGCGAAAAACAAGTTTCGAGTACGTTGGGTCACGATTTAATGAACGGTCATCCCTTTGCCGATAAACGATTTGAACAAGCTCATCAGAATTTGTCGCAAATGAAAGCTGTTTTAGCTAAAGGCGATGTTCCTGAATTTGTGAAACTTGTTGAAAGTGAAGCATTAACCTTGCACGCTATGATGATGACATCGATGCCCTATTTTATATTGATGAAACCCAATACTTTGGAGATTATTAATAAGATTTGGAAATTTAGAGAAACAACTTCTATTCCGGTTTGCTTTACATTGGATGCCGGAGCCAACGTGCATGTGTTGTATCCCGAAAACGTTAGAGATGAGGTTTTGCAATTTATTAAGAATGAATTAGTTGTGCATTGTCAAAACGAACAGTATATTTGTGACGAAATTGGAAATGGAACTCAATTGATAATTGACAATTGACAATTCTTGAAATGGAGAAAAAAAATGTTATTAAAGAAAAATCTTTTGAATTCGCAGTAGAAATAGTTTATCTTTATAGGGTTTTAATAGAGAGAAGAGAGTTTGTTTTGTCTAAACAGCTACTGCGTTCAGGAACGTCAATTGGTTCAAATGTAAGAGAGGCAGAACAAGCGGAGAGCAAAGCAGATTTTATTCACAAATTGGCAATTTCTTTGAAAGAAGCAAATGAAACTGAATATTGGTTGGATTTATTGTTTGAAACTAAGTTTATAAATGAAATAGAATATCATACTATAAAAGTCAAGAATATAGAGATTTTAAAATTATTGACCAGTATTATAAACACATCAAAGTCAAAGTAATTATCAATTATTAATTGTCAATTATAAATTAAATATGAAAGGACCCCTTTTTTACTCAAAAATTCTTCTATTTGGAGAATACGGAATTATCAAAGATTCAAAAGGACTTTCGATTCCGTATAATTTTTACAATGGAGCGTTGAAAGTGAGTGAAAATCCGTCACCGGAAGCAATAAAATCTAACGAAAGTTTAAAACGATTTGCGGTTTATTTAGCTCAATTGCAAAACGAGCAACCTGAGTTGGTAACATTTAATTTGGAAGCATTAAACCAGGATATCGAAAGAGGAATGTACTTTGATTCTTCCATTCCTCAAGGTTACGGTGTAGGGAGTAGCGGAGCCTTAGTAGCGGCTATTTATGATAAATATGCCAACAATACAATCACGGTTTTAGAAAATTTAACCCGTGAAAAATTATTGCAGTTGAAAACTATCTTTTCTCAAATGGAGTCTTTCTTCCATGGGAAAAGTTCCGGATTAGACCCGTTAAACAGTTATTTAAGTTTGCCCATTTTAATCAATTCCAAAGATAACATAGAACCAACCGGCATACCGTCACAAGCTACCAACGGAAAAGGAGCAGTGTTTTTATTGGATTCAGGGATAGTAGGTGAAACCGCTCCAATGGTCAATATATTTATGGAAAACTTGAAAGATCAAGGATTCCGAAAAATGCTCAAAACGCAGTTTGTAAAATACACCGATGCTTGTGTGGAAAATTTTCTTCAAGGCGATGTGAAATCTTTGTTCTCAAATACTAAAAAATTATCAAAAGTGGTTTTGAATAACTTCAAACCTATGATTCCTGAACAATTTCATCAAGTTTGGCAAAAAGGAATCGATACCAACGATTATTATTTAAAGTTGTGTGGTTCCGGTGGAGGCGGTTATATTTTAGGATTTACTCAAGATTTAGAAAAAGCCAAAGCTTCTTTAAAAGACTATAAATTAGAAGTAGTGTATCAATTTTAATATTGATTTAAAAACTCCTTTATGGCATTATCCAGAAAAAACAAATTGATTGTAATGAAAATTATCAGTTTGTTTTCTGTGGTTCGAGGATACAATATACCTATAATCATTTTAGCTCAATACCTTTCGGCCATCTTTATTTTGGCCGAAAAACGAGCATTGGATGTAGTGTTGGATTTCAATTTGTTTATCATTGTATTGGCTTCTACGTTAACAATAGCTTCAGGTTATATTATTAATAGTTTTTACGACAGTCAAAAGGATTTAATTAACAAGCCTAACAAAACCATGTTAGACCGTTTGGTTTCTCAAAAAACGAAACTGCAAGTGTATTTTGGACTCAATTTTTTTGTTTTTTTAATAGCGTTTTTAGTGTCTTGGAGAGCAGTTTTGTTTTTTTCTACCTATATCTTTCTGATATGGTTTTACTCTCATAAATTAAAAAAGTATCCCATTATTGGCAATATTACAGCGGCTTTATTGGCCGTTTTACCCTTTTTTGCCATTCTGTTGTATTATCAAAAAATTGATGGCATCCTTCAAAATTTAAACAACGATAAATATTATGTGATTTTTGCACATGCTTCTTTTTTGTTTTTATTGATTTTAATTCGTGAAATGATTAAAGATTTAGAGAACATCAAAGGCGATTTAGTTCAAAATTACCGCACTATTCCGGTTATTTTAGGTGAGAATTTTTCAAAAAAAACCATTACATTTTTAGTTGTTTGTACTATAGTACCTGTTTACATTCTTATAGAATTGTACGATGTGGGCTATATGGATAGTTACTTTTATATCAGTTTTATTGTATTGATATTCTTTTTGGCCAAGTTATGGAAATCAACATCAAAAGAAAACTATGTGCTTTTGCATAATATTTTGAAATTCATAATTGTAGCCGGAGTTTTCAGTATAGTTTTAATTAAACCTTCTGTTCTTATTCACGGAAGAGAAGTATTGGATATTTAATCTAAAATCCATTTTCGTTCCCAATTTTCAATTCCGTATCTTTGCAAAAAATTTTAAGATGAACAAAAAAGACGGAAGCAACAGAAAATCAACTTCCAACAAAAATACAAAAGGGAAGCCAGGAGGTTTTAGTAAACCAAAACCGGCTATGGCTAAGCGTTCTCAAAAACCAAAACTAGCTACTCCCAAACCCGATGCTACTCCTGCAAAACCCAAGGTAAAATCTGATGACATTCGTTTGAATAAATACATTGCCAATTCCGGGGCCTGTTCACGTCGAGATGCAGATATTTATATTCAATCGGGAAATGTAAAAGTGAATGGTGAAGTGATTACCGAAATGGGTTATAAAGTGAAACCCGGTGATGTAGTCAATTTTGATGGAGCAACAATTATTCCGGAAAGGAAAGAATATTTATTATTAAATAAACCAAAGAATTTTACCACTTCTGTTGAAGACGATCGTGATATGCGTAATGTCTATGAGTTAATCAAAAACGCAACGCCAACCAAGCTTCAAGCCATTGGTAGAATGGATAAAAACACAACCGGTTTGTTACTCTTTACGAATGATACCGATATGATTCGAAAGTTCAGTTTGCCTAATCAAAAATCAACCAAGATTTATCAGGTTTCATTAGATAAAAATTTAAAGTTTGAAGATTTAGAAAAAATAGCAGGTGGCGTTTCTTTTGATGAACACCGACTTTATGTTGACGAAATTAGTTACATAGACGAACAACCCAAAACCGAAGTAGGCATTAAATTGCGAACGGCCAACGTAAAAGTTGTACGAAATATCTTTGAAAAATTTGGTTATAATGTATTAAAAGTAGATCGTGTAGCTTTTGCAGGATTAACCAAAAAGAATTTACCAAGAGGGAACTGGCGATTTTTAACGGAACAAGAAATCATTAATTTAAAAGTATTTTAATGAGTGCCGAAGTAAATTTGGCTATGGCTTACAAATGGTTTGATGCTTTCAATCAACATAATTTGGAACAATTGTTGTCACTTTATGACGAACAAGCACAACATTTCAGTCCGAAATTAAAAATCAGAAAACCGGAAACAAATGGTCTGGTTATAGGGAAAGAAGTGATGCGAGAATGGTGGAAGGATGCTTTTGAACGATTGCCTACTTTACACTATAAAGTAACTTCTTTAACTGCCAATTCTGATCGGGTTTTTATGGAGTACATTCGAAATGTTGAAGGCGAAGACGATATCTTGGTAGCCGAAGTATTGGAAATTTATGAAAATAAAATTGTCTTTTCCAGAGTGTATCATGGATAAAAAAAATCCCGAAAAATTAATTTTTCGGGATTTTTTAATTGAATTAATAACACCTTTTTTATTTCGTTTTTGTATCCAATCCTCTTTTTCTTAACAAAGGCTCAATACTAGGTTCGCTACCTCTAAATCTTTTGTATAAATCCATAGGTTCTTCTGTACCGCCTTTTTCAAGGATATTTTTTCGGAATGCATTTGCTTTTTCTTTATTAAATAATGTTGTTTGTTTAAATTGATCAAAAGCATCAGTATCTAAAACACCAGACCAAATATAACTGTAATAACCGGCAGAATATCCTCCGGCAAATATATGACTGAAATAGTTGGCTTTGTGACGAGGAACAATAGCTTCAATCAAACCGATTTTTTGCATTGATGCTTTTTCAAAATCTGCTGCAGTTCCTGATATAGGTTTGGTTTGCATATGAAAATCCATATCTAAAAAAGAAGAAGCCAAATATTCAACAGTAGCAAATCCTTGTCCATAAGTTCCGGCATTTTCCAATTTTTGGATTAAAGCATCCGGAATGGTTTCACCGGTTTTATAGTGTTTGGCATACATTTTTAAAACTTCCGGATCAGAAGCCCAATTTTCCATCACTTGTGAAGGTAATTCAACAAAATCTCTTGGAACACTTGTTCCGGCTAAGCTTTTGTAGGTTACATTAGATAGTAATCCGTGTAAAGCATGACCAAATTCGTGAAAATAAGTCGTTACTTCATCAAAAGTAAATAAGGCAGGAGTGTTTTCAGTTGGCTTGGAGAAATTACATACAATAGAAATAATAGGAGGGATTCGTTTTCCATTTTCCATTTTTTGAGGTCTGTAAGAAGTCATCCATGCTCCACCTCTTTTAGAATCTCTAGGGAAGAAATCCATAAATAAAAGACCAATTGGTTTTCCGTCTTTTTCTTGTACCTCCCAAGCAGTAACATCCGGATGATAAGTTGGAATGTTGTTTAATTGTTGAAATTTTAAACCATATAATTTTTCACAAACCATAAATACTCCATTGGTTGTGGCTTCTAAACTAAAATAAGGGCGAAGTTCTTGCTCGTCCAAGTCAAATTTAGATTTTCTGATTTTTTCGCTGTAATATCTCCAATCATAAGGTTTTACGGCGTCTGCAATGCCTTCTTTAGCCATCATTTCTTTGATTTCGGCTTCTTCAACTTTTGCTTTAGCAAGAGCAGGCTCCCACAGTTGATTCAGGAAATCCATAACTTTTGAAGGTGTTTTTGCCATACTTTCTTCAAGCACGTAATGTGCGTGTGTTTCGTATCCTAATAATTTTGCTTTTTGAGCTCGAAGATTGGCTAATTCTATAGCTGTAGAGTTATTGTCAAATTTATCGCCGTGATTGCATCGGTTGGTATAGGCAACCCAAATTTGTTCTCTTAATTTTCTGTTTGCACTGTATTGTAAAAAAGGCATGACACTAGAGTTCGAGAGAGTAAATACCCATTTGCCGGGTTTCCCTTTTGATTTAGCAGTTTCGGAGGCGGCTGCAATAACGTCTTCCGGTAGTCCTTCTAGTTGGTTTGCATTGTCTAGAACCAATTCGTAACTGTTCGTTTCGGCTAAAATATTTTGTCCAAACTTTAAAGTCAACAAAGAAAGTTCACTATTGATTTTTCTTAGTTCTTCTTTTTGTTTTGAATTTAAGTTTGCACCACTACGCACAAAACTCTTGTAATTTTTTTCTAAAAGCTTATTTTGCTCTGCATTCAATTTTAATTTGGCTCTGTCATTCCAAAGTTTTTTCACTTTGGCAAACAAGGCTTCATTTAAATAAATATTGTCATTGTGTGCCGATATAAGCGGAGCCACTTCTTTGGCAATTTGTTGAATACCTTCATTGGTATTAGCAGAATTCAAATTGTAAAATACTGTAGAAACTCTATTCAATAGGTCACCAGAATTTTCTAAAGCTAAAATAGTGTTTTCAAAAGTAGGTGTACTTTTATTATTTGTTATTACCTTAATTTCAGCTTCTTGTTGTTTAACTCCCTCTTCGATAGCAGGTTTGAAATGTTCGTTTTTGATCAAATAAAACGGAGGAACATTGTAGTCTCCTTTATAATTTCCAAAAAAGGGATTGGTATTAAAAGTAGATTTAATTTCTTGAGCCAAACCAGTATAGGCAGTTGAAAGTCCCATAAGTAAAATAAGAGATAATGATTTTGCTTTCATTGATAATATATTGAATGAGCTAAAATAACACTTTTATAATTTTAGAATTTTGCTATTAACTAATTTTTAAGACAAAAAAACCGATTCATTATCAGAATCGGTTCTTGGGTTTGAAGATTATTGCGGCTTATTGTATGAGATAAATCCATCCGGTTTTGGTTTCACCATTTTTAAATTCAATAACATAGTAATAGGTTGCGGTTGGGAGAATTTCGCCTTGATCGGATTGTCCTCTCCATTGATTGGAGTAATTCATTTTAGAATATACTTTGACCCCATAACGGTTAAAAATACTTAATTTTTGTACTTCAAAATGTTCCAAATCAAAGAAGTCATTTGAGCCATCATCATTTGGAGAAATCCCTTTTTGAATACCACAGAAAATGGAGGGAATACTGATGGACTCCTCCAAACTACAACCATCCATAGTGGTTAAAGTAACTCTAAATGTGATAGGGAATGTTTCTGTTTGAGGTGTGCTTCTTATGTATTCGGTGACATTAAAAGTAGATGAATTTGTTCCTACGGTTACTCCGTTTTCAGTCATCCAGTTGAAATCAGAAATTATAACATTTGAGGAATTGGTAAGTTCAGCTCCTAAAATAAATTGATTGCTTTCACATTGATCCGTTATTTGAAATGAAATTTCGGGATATACAGCTATTGAAACAGAAACCGAATTGGCACAAGCAGTGTTTTGCGGTGTGAATTGGTAAACTGTATTCTGCGTAGTATTTACACTGGGGGGATTCCAGGTTCCCAGGATTCCGTTTTCTGATACCGTTGGTAAAATTAAAGAATTACTATTGAAACAAACCGAAGAAGGGAGCGTAAAAATTGGCGTAACTTGAGGTGTAACGGTAACATTTACTGTAAAACTTTCGGCACAAGCATCGGAAGGTTGAAAAGTATAACTTCCGGATTGGGTATTGTTTATCACAGCCGGATTCCAAATACCATTGAGATTATTGTTTGAAATTAAAGGAAGTGTAGGTGCGTTTTCACCGGGACATAAAGAAATTGAATTGCCAAAATCGAATGTAGGAACAATCAATTCGTTAACAATTACAGTTAGTTCTATATTCTCTGCACATTCAGAGTTATTTACAATAAAGGTGTAGGTGCCGTTTGTAGTATTATCAATTACAGCCGGACTCCAAAAACCATTAATTCCATTATTATCTTCATCAGGTAAAATAGGAGGTGTTTCACCGGAACAAATGGATATGGAATTTCCAAAATTAAAAACAGGTGTTTGAAATTGATTTACCGTTACATTCAAAGTAAAAGAAGTCGCACATGAATTGTTTAGTGGCGTAAAAACATAAGTACCATCCTGAACGTTACTAATTACAGAAGGATTCCATTCGCCAACAATACCATTTGTGTCTGTAGTGGGTAATATTGGGAATACGGTGTTAGAGCATAATGTGATTTCTGTATCAAAATCAAAAACCGGGGTTATAGGCGAATTCAAGTTGACCAATACAGCCAAATAAGTAATGCTCTCACAACCGGAAACAATTTGAGTAACGTAATAGGTAGTATTATGGGTTAACGGATGATTTGAGGGTAAAGGTGTGGTTAAATTTTCATCTGCATACCATTGTAAATTGGTACCATTTACGACCAAATCAGAAAGAGTAAAAACAACTGCAGCTACACTACATATAGATTGAGTTGCCTCGCCGCTAGGTGCTGCAGGAGCAGGATTGATTGTTAAAGTTACTGGAGTTCGAGTAGTACTGATACAGTTCAAAATTGAATTTTGAGCCTCGGCATAATAGGTTACTGTTCCCACCGAATTCAGTGTGGGATTGGAAACTATATTTCCGTTTATGGGGGAGTCATACCAAACAATGGCAGAGCCGTCTGAAGTAGTTGCACTAGCGGTTAACGTTTGAAATGGGTTGGTTTCACAAACTTCTTGGTCTCCATTAGAGGATGGCGGGTTTACAATAGGATCTGTTAATACTACAGGGCTATTGATAGTTGTAGAACAATTGTTTATTACAAAATTAAAAGTTGAATAGCTACCCGAATTGAGTAGGTTTAAGGTATAAGAGCCGCTCGAATTAGTATTAATAAGCGTAGGGCTTATTTGAACTCCGTCATCTCGATAAGAAAAGGTGTAGACCGAATTAGGGTTTAAATTTGAAATAGTAATAGAACCATCAGAACCATTACAGGTCGTAGGATTTGTAGAGGAAAAGGTTGGGTTTGAACGCACTGTGAAAAACGCTTTGTAGTTGTTCCCTGATGCGTTTAAAATCAAGTTGTCATCACATTCATTTGAAGCGTTAAAATCACCCGTAACTTCATAAAAGACCTCCAATACATAGTCACCGGGACTATTTGCCGTTAAATCAACTGGGCTGTAGGGATTGGTAGTGCCATCAGCAATAACTCTCTGCCATTTTTGATCTCCGGTACCACAAGGTCCACCCGAAGGGAATTCGTTGATTGCCGTGTTGCAATCATTAAAAAAAGGGAAATCTATAGTGTTAAAAGTTCCGGGCGAAGCCGAGGCAAGATAAACACTATACCGCATTCTTACGCTACAAGCGTTTCCATTATTGTTCTTAAAGGTTTTTACTTCACCTCCACGTAAAATAAAGGTTCCTGA
>JANJWE010000062.1 GCA_024709705.1 Flavobacterium sp.
AATTTGTGTCAACTACTGAAAGCTTCCGGATGTATTGCGGTTTCCGGTGGATTGGAAGTAGCGTCAGACCGCTTATTAGAACTTATAAAAAAAGGAGTCACCGTTGAACAAGTAGCTCAAGTGACCCGAAATTTTACCGAATCGGGTATCATGGTTCATGCGTATTTGATGTATGGCTATCCCACACAAACCATTCAAGAAACAATTGATAGTTTGGAAATGGTGCGTCAACTCTTTGAATTAGGCATTTTACAATCGGGTTTTTGGCATCAATTTGCCATGACAGCACACAGTCCGGTGGGAATGTTTCCGGATGAATTTGGCGTAATTCCGCAACAAAACGACATTACTTTTGCCAATAACGATATTCAGTTTACAGATACAACAGGTATCAATCACGACAAATTTAGCTACGGATTGAAGAAATCACTTTTTAATTATATGCATGGCATTTGCTTTGATTATGATTTGCAAGAGTGGTTTGATTTTAAAATCCCAAAAACCAAAATTGCCCCGGACTATATTATTTCTTGTTTGGAAAAAGAAGTAATGTTTCAAACAAAACCCACAGCAAAAATTGTTTGGATAGGAGGGAACCCTCTTTCTGAAATATTTACTAAGTCAAAAAAAGGGGAGAAATGGGAAATGATGAGATTAACTTTTCATACCAAAATGGAATCGGTTGAAATTGTTTTGGAAAAAGAAAAAGGAGAATGGTTACTTAATTTACTAGCTAAAGTTTCAGTTTTGAATACTTCTAAAATGAATTTCCAGCAAGTAAAAGAAGATTATGAAGGCACTTTTCCGGATTTTGAAATTTTTTGGTATTCAAAACCGATAAGACAAATTCAAAATTGTGGTTTACTTGTATTGTAACTAACTTTTCTTTTTGGTTTTATCTTGAATTTTTTTAAACTTTTCCTTTTGTTCCGGGCCTAATACAGAGTTGATGTTCGAATTGAGTTTGTCAATAAGTTCGGTAAGTTTTGTGTTTAAATCACCTGGGTTTTCTACCATTCCTACGGCTTTATTGCTGGCTTCGTGATGTTCTTGCAAATAAACTTTTATAGCGGCCTCTTGAAAACTATCCAACGTGAGTTCTTTTTTTAAATATTCCAAAGAGGCTTCCACAGGATCTAATTTTTCTGCAGGAGTAGTTTTCGCTCTTTTGTATTGAGAATTTCCAATAGTTCGATCTACTTGAGCTTGTGATTCTGTGAAAAAAACAATTAGAGAAAATAAAATTAAATAACGCATAACTTTGAAATTGAATACCAAAGATATGATAAAATTTGGTATTTATAATTGCAAAAAAAACACCAATGTAAATTGGTGTTTTTTCTACAAAATAATTAATTTTTCAAAAAGTTAAATATTTCATCTTTCAAAAAAACCCTGTCTTTTCTAAGATGTGTTAAGGTGTCATCGGTGGCAGGAATCTCTCCGGTTTCTATTTTGTAAATTTCAGAATCTAAAGAATGATAGGAATCCAACAAAACTTGAAATTCTTCATTGTCGTGATTTAATTGTTTGATTTTTTCTAAATATTCCGGAAATTCTTGGATGATGGGATGTTTACTTATCATGATTATTTATGGTTTTGAAGTTACACTTTAATCTAAATTGTTGATTAAAAGTACAAACTCTAAACCATTTTAAGTATGATAAATATCAGTTTTGAAATTTTTGATGAACCTTACAAAATGGGTTCTCCGTATAAATCAAACTCTGTGGCATCACTAATTTTAATTTTACAAAAATCGCCTACCTTCACATAGAATTTTGACGCATCAATAAGAACTTCATTATCAACATCGGGGCTGTCAAATTCGGTTCTGCCAATAAAATAAGGCCCTTCTTTTCGGTCAATTATACATTTAAAAGTTTGACCAATTTTTTCTTGATTGAGATCCCAAGATATTTGAGATTGAATATCCATGATTTCGGTTACCCGTTGTTGTTTAATTTCAGAAGGAACATCGTCTTCCAATAAGTAAGCATGTGTGTTTTCTTCATGTGAATATGCAAAACATCCTAAACGTTCAAAACGCATTTCTTCGACCCAATTTTTCAAAATTTGGAAATCTTCATCAGTTTCTCCAGGATAACCTACAATCAATGTTGTTCTAATTGCAATTCCGGGAACTTTTTCTCTAAACTCTTTTAATAATTGAGTCGTTTTTTCTTTTGTAGTTCCTCTTCGCATAGATTTGAGGATACTGTCTGAAATATGTTGTAAAGGGATGTCAATATAATTACAGATTTTCGGTTCTTTTTTCATTAAATCCAAAACATCCATTGGGAATCCCGTAGGAAAAGCATAGTGTAATCGAATCCATTCTATACCCTCAACTGCAGCTAAATTTTCTAATAATTCGGCTAAGTTTCTTTTTTTATACAAATCAAGTCCGTAATAAGTCAAGTCTTGTGCTATAAGTATAAGTTCTTTGACACCTTTTGCAGCTAATGATTTGGCTTCTTGAACCAATTTTTCAATGGGTTGAGAAACATGTTTTCCTCTCATCAGAGGGATGGCACAAAAACTACACGGACGATCACAACCTTCTGCAATTTTCAGATAGGCATAATTTTTTGGCGTGGTGGTTAACCGTTCACCCAAAAGTTCATGTTTGTAATCGGCTCCTAATACTTTTAAAAGTTGAGGTAAATCTGTTGTGCCAAAGTATTGGTCTACATTTGGAATTTCTTTTTCCAAATCGGGTTTGTATCGTTCGGATAAGCAACCGGTTACAAAAACTTTATCTACAATGCCTTGTTCTTTTTTATCTACATATTCTAAAATAGTAGTAACCGATTCAGCTTTGGCATTATCAATAAATCCACAGGTATTAATAACTACAATATTTCCCTCTTCCTCATGAACTACTTCTTTTCCATTGGCTTTAAGTTGTCCCATTAATACCTCACTATCGTACACATTTTTAGAGCATCCTAAAGTGATTACATTTATTTTGTTTTTACGGGTTGTTTTTGTTCTCATATTGAATTCAATTGTCTAAAAGGGGTTGCAAAATTACATTTTTATTTTCGTATTTTGCCTAAAACAAAAAAAACCATCCGTTTAAGATGGTTTTAATTTTATTTTTTATGTCATTAGAAGTTGATACTGTAAGTTACACTCACGTTGTTATTGATTGTAGTCAACCTTGAGGTATCAGTCATTCCAGAACTAATCAGGTTGAAATCCATTTGTCTACTGCTGTAAGCGTAGGCTAAATCAATTCTGGAATCTCCAAAATCATAACCTAAACCTCCGCTGTAACCCTGTAAATCTCCAATAATTTTTCTGTTTTTATAAGGACTTTCTTCCATACGATAACCGCCTCTTAAACTCCATTGTTTGTGTTTGAATTCACCACCAATACGCAATTCGTTAGAAACCGTTAGATTTGTTTTCATGTAATCATTCAATGATTCTAAGTAACTATCTGTTCTGGGTCTATAGGTTGTAGTGCTGTAATCTTTCATGCTGTAGTCCACACTTATTAAGCCTCTTTTGCCAAAAACATAAGCACCACTTGCTGACCACTTACTAGGAGTTTGCAAACGATATGAATCGTAAATCATAGTTACATTGGGATCGAAAATTATAGGATTGTTCGAAGCACAGGTATTGCAAAAAGTTCGGATGCGTTGTCTTTGTTCATCATGAAGTGTGTACCAAGTAGGCGACTCATAAGTAAGTCCCAATCTAAAACTTTCAGTAATTTTTGCAATTGCTCCTAACGCAAAAGAAAATCCGCCACCGTAGGTGTAGGTTTCATTGTCAAATTGAACAGATTGTAATCCTTGTGATGCGTTGTATCTTTCATATATTGAAGATACGGTTGTAGCATCGGTAAAATGAGCATTTAAGTTAATTCCTAAGTACAATTTATCTTGGTATGATGTGGCAAAATTTCCGGTTAGTTTGCCATTGTATCCATTGATAGAGGTAAAGTTTTCTTGATAATAATTGCTCAAAGTAGGAACATTACTTACATAAAGTGAATTGTCAGGTACATTTTCAACGGGGTTAAAAATATAGGCGTTATAACCTAAAAGAGCTTGTTGGTCAATAAAATTCAAATCTTCAAAGAAAGCATTATTTAAAACGTCTAGAAAAATACCTCCTTCGTTTGGAAGTCCGTTGGCAAATCTCAAAAAATAGCGATCAATAGATTGAGAAGGATTGACTCCTCGGGTAAAAATTTGATTTTCAAAATTAGAGTTGTTTTAGTAATTGATTGCCAAACTAAATTTTTTCCAATCACTGTCAGGATTTTGATTGGCAAAAACAAAAACTACACCGGCTTGATTTAAATCCAAAGCATATTCATTTTCAATTGTTCGTGTACCAAAATAAGACGAACTATTTCGGGTATTGATGCTACTTAAAGTACCCGATGCTTGATTAAATCTAAATACCGCAGAACCGGCAGGATTGCTATTCAATGCAGAAAGGTCACCTCCCAAAGCTCCAAAAGCACCACTCATAGCTCTATAACGAGCCGTTCCGGTTAAATTATCCATGGCATATTGCATGGCATTGGCAGGAGTTATTTCTTGAGCCAAAAGGGTAAGATTACAACCCAATAAGGCAATTGAAAATAGTATCTTTTTCATAAAGTAGTTACGATTTAACTGAATTTATAGTAAGTGTTTTTAAAAGCAGATTAGCCTCTTCTACCTCCGCCACCTCCGGATGATCTTCCACCACCACCGGATGAGCCGCCAAATGAACCTCCTGAAGATCGTGAACCCGAATAGGAAGGAGTACTACTGCCTCTTGAATTATTGGATCTTGGTGAAGTTGTTGAGGGATTTTGGTTACCTCGGTTTGAGTTATTGTAATTTTGACTTCTATTTCCTGAGTTTGTATTGGAACGAACACCCGATTGATTGTTTTGACTTCTGGTTGACGAAAACTGGGAACTTCTATTAAATCCGTTTCTATTGGAATTCAATGAACTTCTATTCCCATTATAGTAGGATGAGCGGTTTCCGGTAGTATTTCTGTTTCCGGTGTAATAACCACTGCCTCTTCTGCCACCATTGTATACATAGTTGCTTCTGTAATACCCATTATGCCAATTATTCCATCCAAAGCCGCCATTCCAGCCCCAGCCCCAATTGGGTCCATACCAACTGTTCCATCCCCAACCCCATCCGGGTCCATACCAATTGTTCCATCCCCAGCCAACATTCCATCCCCAGCCGACGTTCCAACCCCATCCGGGACCATACCAATTGTTCCATCCCCATCCCCAACCTGGGCCATACCAATTGTTCCAACCCCAAGAGTTGTCAAAAACGGTAACAGAAACAGATGCAGGATTAGAGCCCCAAGCATGATTTGAAATAGAACGATATGTTGAGTCATTAGCTTCAACAGAGGAATAATTCTCTACATCTGTAAAAACTTCATCTTGAGCATTTACTTGTCTTGATCTAAAATATTCTTGATAGGCAAGTCCCGAATTGTTTGCTGTTTGTGTATTGGGTTGATTTCTTTCGGTATTGGAACCTCCATAAATTCCATCACTATCGTAATAAGAAACATTTTGATAAGATCCGCAAGAAACCATCAAAAAACCCATTAGAACAAAAAATAGGGAAGAAGAATTTATGTCTTGAAGTGAGTAAATAGTTTTCATAATCGTAGCATTTTTATTGTGGTTAATACAAAAATAGTTAGTTTTGCCGAACTATTTAGTTAAAATTAGTTAAACAATTTTTATGCCAAATTATTCAAAATGAGCAAAAACCTTACAAAGAGAGCAGAAGATTATTCAAAATGGTACAATGAATTGGTAGTTAAAGCCGATTTGGCCGAGAATTCGGGTGTTAGAGGATGTATGGTTATTAAACCATACGGTTATGCTATATGGGAGAAAATGCAAGCCCAATTAGACAAAATGTTTAAAGAAACAGGACATTCTAATGCTTATTTTCCACTTTTTGTTCCTAAAAGTATGTTTGAAGCCGAAGAAAAAAATGCAGAAGGTTTTGCGAAAGAATGTGCAATAGTTACTCATTACAGATTGAAAAATGATCCGGATCATAAAGGTAAATTAATGGTCGATCCTAATGCCAAATTGGAAGAGGAGTTGATAGTTAGACCTACAAGTGAAGCTATAATTTGGAGTACCTATAAAAATTGGGTGCAATCGTATCGCGATTTACCCTTACTCATAAATCAATGGGCCAATGTGGTTCGATGGGAAATGAGAACACGACTTTTTTTAAGAACAGCCGAGTTTTTATGGCAAGAAGGTCATACGGCTCATGCTACTGAAAGAGAGGCAATTGAAGAGTCGGTGAAAATGATGAATGTTTATGCTGATTTTGCTGAAAATTTCATGGCAATTCCTGTAGTTAAAGGTGTCAAAACAGAATCTGAGCGATTTGCCGGGGCCGTTGAGACTTATTGTATAGAGGCATTGATGCAAGACGGTAAAGCATTGCAAGCGGGAACATCTCATTTTCTGGGGCAAAATTTTGCTAAGGCTTTTGAAGTTAAATTTGCCAATCAAGAAGGAAAACAAGATTATGTATGGGGAACTTCGTGGGGAGTTTCTACGCGATTAATGGGAGCCTTAGTCATGACGCATTCTGATGATAATGGATTGGTTCTTCCTCCAAATTTGGCCCCGATTCAAGTGGTAATTGTGCCCATTTATAAAACGGATGAACAACTAGAAGCTATTTCAACAGAAGTTGAAAAATTGATGATTGAACTTCGTAAATTTGGAATTTCGGTAAAGTTTGATGCTAGAACAACACATAAACCCGGATTTAAGTTTAATGAATACGAATTAAAAGGAGTGCCTGTTCGTTTGGCAATTGGTCCAAATGATTTAGAAAACGGAACTTATGAAGTGGCAAGGCGTGATACGCTTTCAAAAGAGATAGTATCTAATGAGGGTATAGTTTCATACATTTCAAATTTGTTGGAGGAGATTCAAAATAATTTGTTTGAAAAAGCATTGGCTTACAGGGATTCTCATGTCACCGAAGTAAATTCTTTTGAAGAGTTTAAAAATCTATTGGATACCAAAGGTGGTTTTTTTGCCGCTCATTGGGATGGAACTGCAGAAACAGAAGAAAAAATTAAAGAACTTACCAAAGCCACCATTCGTTGCATACCATTGGATAGAGCGAATGAAGCCGGTGTGTGTATGTTTAGTGGGAAACCCTCTGCAGGAAGAGTACTTTTTGCAAAGGCTTATTAAAAAAAATCAAAAAAATATTTTCTAACTATTGCGAGTATAAAAAATAGTTGTATTTTTGCACTCGCAATTGACAACAGGCCCGTTCGTCTATCGGTTAGGACGCCAGGTTTTCATCCTGGTAAGAAGGGTTCGATTCCCTTACGGGCTA
>JANJWE010000075.1 GCA_024709705.1 Flavobacterium sp.
GTGCCTCAGCTGTGAATTCTGTTTTTTGAGCTTTTGAACAAGAGAAAAAGCCAAAAGCCAAACAAATTGAAAAGAGAATTTTTTTCATTACAAAAATTTTTTATTTACAAATTTACGATAACAATGAGTACCTAATCCTAAAAAACTGCTAATTATATTCGCAATCGATTTAGTTTAACCGAATTTTGGGATCCAAATAGGCATAGATTAAATCTACTATACTATTAATAAATACAAAAATTGTAGCAATTACGAGTACAGAACCCATGATAACAGGTAAATCTAAGTTATTGAGAGCTTCAACGATTTCTTTGCCAAGTCCGTTCCACCCGAATATGTATTCTACAAATACCGCACCGGCAAGCATTGAAGCAAACCAACCGGATAAGGCCGTTACAACCGGATTTAAAGAGTTTTTTAAGGCATGTCTGGTAATAATCTGATATTTAGAAAGTCCTTTTGCTTTTGCAGTCCGAATGTAATCCTGAGTAAAGGTTTCTAAGAGAGAATTTCGCATTAGCTGTATTACCACGCCCAAAGGTCTAATGCCCAAAACAAAAGCTGGTAAGACTACATTTTTCAATTGGATGTATTTCCCATTTCCCAAATCATCAACTTCATATAAACTCCCCGTCATGTTAAACCCCGTATATTTATGCCAAACAAAGCCTACTAACCAAGCTACAAGTATGGCACTGAAAAAAGAAGGAATACTCATGCCTAGAGTACTTAAAAGAGCAATCAATCGATCTAGTAGAGAATCTTTATAAATTGCAGAAACAATTCCTAAAGATATTCCAAAAACGATAGCAATCATAATTGACAGTAAAGCTAAAAGAATAGTATTGGGTAACGTATTACCTATAATGGTAGTCACTTTTTTTCCGCTTTTTTGAAAACTTTCCCTCAAGTATGGGGTTTTTATCACACATTTTATTTGTGAAATTGAAAATAAGGGCAGGTAATTGTATTTGTCTTCACTCAAAAAAGTGTAATCTTCTTTTTGAGTACTGTGCCATGAAATAGGTGATAGGTCATTGATGTAATAGGCAAATTGAGTCGACAGAGGTTTGTCAAAACCATACTTTTTTTTGATAAGTAGTAATTGTTCTGAATTTTCATTTTGATCCAACATCATACGAGCCGGGTCTCCGGGTAAAATATTAAATAATACAAAAACTACAGCAACTACTCCTAAAAGCGTGAGTAAAGCATACCCTATTTTATATATCACATATCGCAACAAATCAGTTATCTTTTTTTGGTTTAAGTACTAAACGAGCTAAAATTCCAATTCCTATTAAAAACCAAATAACAATTCCTACTATTTGAGTCCCAATTCGGGGTATTAAACCCGAATTTGTAGTTTTAAATACGAGAAAGTAACCTACATACAACATATATATTAGAGCAACTAGCTTACCAAAATTAAGTGCCGTTTTCATTTTATTTTAGATTAACCTTATCAATATCGTTGTAGTGTTTTTTGTCAACAATTGTTCCTTTTTCTAATACTACAATACTTGGATTAGCTCTTTCTATTGTTTTTAGAGTGGTAGCATCGCAAAAATAAAAATCAAAGGAAAATTGGTATTTCTTTTTAAACGTTTGAATGGTTTCTTCATCAGAAGCAGTCATCCCAATAACGGTGTATCCTTTTTGATTGGCTTTTTGACTAAATTCTTCCAATTTACTTAGACCTTCATCGCTTGCTTTATCTAAGTTGTAAGCTAACAATAAAACAACTTTGGGTTCGTTCAAAATTTCTTCAGCATAATTGTTTCCATTGAGTTCAATGGTAAAATCATGAATAGGAGGGATGTAACCTTGTTTGATGAGCTTATCTTTTCGATCTACAAATTCGGCAGTTTCCGGTACTTTGTTTGCCATCACATCAGCTTGACTGAATTCGGTATCAACGCCATTAACTTTGTAAATAAAAATCATTTCGTATTCAGACATTGGTGCACCTTCCGGAATTTCCATGCCTTTTTGAATATTGGTACCCACGGCATAAGCTCTAAAATCGATGTATGGTAAATGCATTAAAACTTGATAAGCTATAAATAAACATGCTATATAGGCAAATAAAACGGTTAAGTTTTGAGCTGATTTTCCAAAGATAGGTTGAACGTATTTGATATTTAGGACTAAAATTAAGATTAAAACCAATAAAATAACATCTTTGGTAAACGACTCCCAAGGTGTTAGTTTTAAGGCATCTCCAAAACAACCACAATCTGTTACTTTATTAAAATAGGCCGAATAGAAGGTTAGAAATGTAAAAAATACAATCATTAACAAAAGACTCCAAATGGTAAATTTAGGTTTAAACCCAATTAAAAGCATAACTCCTAATACCACCTCAAAAATTACAACAACTACAGCAATCATCAATGCTAATGGAACCAATGACGGAAAATTTAGTACACCTTCTGAGAAATATTCCTCCAATTTAAAGGAAAAACCAACAGGGTCATTTAATTTGATTAAACCTGAAAATATGAACAAAAGGCCAACGAGAATTCGAGCAATATGGGTAATGAGTTTCATGTTTTTAATTTTTTGTTATTTAGTGTGTAAACCTAAGTGAATTAGAGCAAAAACTGCATAGTTTATCATATCTTGATAATTAGCATCGATACCTTCGGATACTAAAGTTTTTCCTTCATTATTTTCAATTTGTTTTACTCTAAGAATTTTTTGTAAAATCAAATCGGTTAAAGAGCTAACTCTCATATCTCTCCAAGCTTCACCGTAATCGTGATTTTTGTTTTCCATTAACAATTTGGTTTCGCTAATTTTTTGATCGTATCGTTTTTGAGCTTCTTCCAGATTCAAATCGGGTTGATCAACAACACCCAATTCCAATTGGATTAAAGCCATAACCGAATAATTGATAATCCCAATGAATTCTGAAGTTTCGTCTTCATCTATTTTACGTACTTCATTTTGTTGAAGACTCCGAATTCTTTGAGCCTTTATGTAAATTTGATCTGTCAAGGAGGGTAATCTTAAAATCCGCCAAGCACTTCCGTAGTCTTTCATTTTTTTACTGTAAAGCAATCGGCAGGCATCTATAACTTTATCATATTCTTGAGAAGTAGTATTCATTATTGGATTATATTTGTAATGTTTTTCAAAAATACAATTTTCAGAATAAGTTTAAGCTACTTTAAATTCTTTTTTTAAGATATGCTCATCAATTGTAAAGGTACTTTAATGGATTTGTCTTCCCCCAAAGTTATGGGAATACTCAATTGTACACCTGATTCTTTTTTTGATGGTGGAAAAAACAATTCCATAAAAGTTGCTTTAGACAAGGTAAGTCAATGGCTTGAGGAAGGTATTGATATTTTAGATCTCGGAGCTTATTCCAGCAAACCCAATGCTGCATTTGTTACTGAAAATGAAGAGATAGAACGTTTGAGTCCCATATTGAAAGCGGTGGTTAAAGAGTTTCCTCAACTTTGTATTTCTGTAGACACATTTAGAAGTGCTGTTGCCCGTTTTGCTTTAGAAGAAGGGGTTTCAATCGTTAATGATATTTCCTCCGGAAATTTAGATTCAGAAATGATGAAAACAGTGGCTCATTACCAAGTTCCGTATATTATGATGCATATGCGAGGTACGCCGCAAACTATGTTTCAGCATACGGATTACTATAATTTAGTTCAGGAAATTTTGTTCTATTTTTCAGAAAAAGTAGCATTGGCTCGAAGTTATGGTATCAATGATTTGATAGTAGATCCCGGTTTTGGATTTTCAAAAAATACCACACAAAACTTTGAATTACTTCAGAAATTGAATTTTTTTAAAACCTTACCTTTACCCTTGTTAGTAGGAATTTCTCGTAAGTCAATGATATATAAAACCTTGAATGTTTCACCTCAAGAGGCACTCAATGGCACTACGGCTTTGCACATGTTAGCTTTATTACAAGGAGCATCTATACTACGTGTTCATGATGTCAAAGAAGCGAAAGAATGTATACAACTATTTACTCAAATGCAATTTTAAGAATGAAAAAAGTACTCTTATTGTTTCTGGTTTCCATCTGCTTTTCATGTCAAAAAGAAGTTCAATTGGTAAAATCAGATCGCACCATAGATTCTACAGTTGTAGATCACACACCCGTGTATATCTTTTTTGAATCATCAGCTAAAGATACAATAGCCGATGTTAATCGAAAAAACACTATTGGAACAACAAATTGGATTTTTCATGTGGATAAACGCTTGCCATTGCAAAAAGCAATTCCCGAAATTGTGGCACTTCAAGACAAAAGAAAAAAGGCTCAGTTTCACACGAATGAAAATGCCCAAAACTACTTTTCGTATACCGATAGTATTCAAGGAAAATTGGCATTTATTCCTTTTACAAAAACCAGTTTTACATACAATTCTTATTTTTCTACAAGCTATGTCAAAGAGAATCCGGATTATCACATTCACTTCAATACTTTTTCTGTAAATTTTAAAAATAAGAATAAGATTACCGTAGATGGTAATGAAGTCGAGCCAAAAGAGTTACTCGATTTTCTTAAAGAGTATACCACATTTTCAAATTCTGAAAAGCCAATTCTAATTTATTTGAACTTTGATGAGCGTCTTTCATTTGATACGTACTTAGCTCAAATAATTGCTCTTAAATCTATTGAAAATGATAGAATTACGATTGCACCGGTTCATTTTATTTATGACAATTCCAAAATTCAAAATTGCGACTGTACCTTGTAATATAGTTTTTTTTGCACTTATTGATGGTGGTAAGGCTCGTTTCTTAAGATAGTAAAACCGCGGTATACTTGTTCTACAAAAAAAAGACGTACCATTTGGTGGGAAAAAGTCATTTGTGATAAAGCTATTTTTTGTTGGGCTTTTTGATAAACATTTTCCGAAAATCCATAGGGACCTCCAATTACAAATACTATGGTTTTGATGCCGGCATTCATTTTTTTTTGGAGTTCATTTGCAAAAGAGAGGCTGCTAAAACTTTTTCCGTTTTCGTCTAAGAGAACCAAAAAATCAGTTGGGTTAATTTTTGATAAAATCAATTCACCTTCTTTTTCTTTTTGTTGAATTTCGGATAAATTTTTGACATTTTTTAGGTCGGGTATAATTTCCAATTCAAATTTTACATAATGGGATAATCGCTTTACGTAGGTTTCTATTAAAGATTGAAGATTTTTATCGTCTGTTTTGCCTATAGCGATTAACTTAATATTCATAGGGTATTTTTTGAAGTACAAAGTTATTTTTTTTCATTTAGATATTCGATTCTTCTAAAATCTAATTTATAAAAGTTATTTTTGCACCGCAGACCGCCTTATCGCTTTTGCATTTTGCAAAGGAGGAAAGTCCGGACACCAAAGAGTAGCATAACGGGTAACGCCCGTCCGTTCGTTAAAGCGAATGAGGACTAGTGCAACAGAAAGGATGTACAGTTCGGCTGTAGTGAAATCAGGTAAACTCTATGCGGTGAAATGCCATGTATATCAACGTTCCGGTTTTCGGATAAGGGCTACTCGTCCGATGTTGAAGGGTAGGCAGCTAGATCTCGTTGGCAACAACGCGACCAGATAAATGATAAGGATTTGTTTCGGCAAATACAGAATCCGGCTTACAGGTCTGCTTTTTTAATTACAACCTCCATTGCGTTTGAATTTTTGCAGTGCTTTTTCCAGGCATTTTTTTAACATAGATTGAGTTGATTTTGCAAAAACAACATCTTCTTTGTGGTGTTCTAAATCTATAGAACCATTCACTGTTTCAGAGTATATTATTCGGTCTGTTTCAACTTCATAGGCGGTTAAAGTAACAGAAACAAGTGAAGTTGAATGGGGTGAATTGGGTGTTATATTTACGGCACTAACGTTATTAGATTCAATTTTTCCGCTTATTTGAATTAAATAATCAACCGTTTTTGTAACTTTTAAAAGAGTAGTATACTGTTTATAATTTTTAGAATTCAATTCCGGAATAGCATAAATTGCGTTTTTGGAACCAAAGGATTTAAAAAGAGAATCTTGTAAACATTTTTGAAGTTCATTTTCGGTATAATCTGAGAAATCATTCCATGGTTTTCCATCAATTGCTACATAATTTACAAACCATTTACCCTTTTGAAGTGATATATCATACAAGCTGGTGTGAGCAATAGAATTATATCTTGGAATTGAACACGATATAAAAAAGAAACAAATAATGCCCAGTGTTAATTTAGACATCTTGTTCCGGATTTTCGGAATTGGACCATTCGTAAAAAGAAAAACAAGACCCACCATAGTTTTTTTGAAATGAAAAATAGGGTAAATGATTCATTGGGGTATGTTTTGAGTGTTCAACGATGAGCATTCCCTCGGGTGCCAATAATTCGTTTGAAAATACAGCATCAACAATTTTTTCAAAGTCTGAGGGTTTCATGTCATAGGGTGGGTCGGCAAAAACGATATCAAACTCACCTTTAGATTTTTCTAAAAATGAAAACACGTCACTTTTTAAAGCGGTAATATCAAAGTCAAACTCTAAAGCTGTTTTTTTAATAAATGCGACACAGCCATAATTGGCATCAACCGCTGTAATGGATTCACTTCCTCGTGAGGCAAATTCGAAACTAATATTTCCGGTACCGGAAAACAAGTCCAAAACACGCAGTTCTACAAAGCTAAAGTGATTGTTTAAGATGTTAAACAACGCTTCTTTACTCATATCAGTTGTAGGGCGAACCGGTAAGTTTTTGGGAGGAGATAAACGACGGCCTTTGTATTTTCCTGATATAATTCTCACGAGCTAAAGAGTATAAAATGGGTTCTGTTTTCTTGTTCGGAAAATGAGTTTGTTTTTTGAAGTTCAGAAACATCGAGTAAAGAGGTGTTTCTTACATATTGATATGCTTTTTGATAAAGCATGCTTTCAACTGTGCAATCTCCGAGTAAATACAATTTGAACGACTCAGGATTCAAATGCAATTGTTCAGCTGTAAATAGAATGTAATAAATAAAATCTTCTGCATTTTGATATTCAAATGAATTATACAAAAGTAGTTTCTGATTTTGAATCACTACAATTTCAAAGTGACTGACAGCCACATGAACAAACATTTGTTGAGATTCATCATTTTTGGTTCGCTCCAGTAATTTGGTAACTAAAATACTGGAATAGTGATGGTATTCAAACGTACCGTATTGATCTATTAAATAATTAGTAATGTTTACATAAGGAACATAAACATTAACCATTTCTTGTTTTTTTAATTCGTCAAAGGTGAAAAAATCAGTTTCAAAAACTTTGGTATTGTACTGCAAATAACTTCCTTTATATTCTTCATCAAATAATGCCGAAGGAACAAAAGTATTGAGGTTGTTTTCGTGTAAAACAATTATCTCATCATAAATAGATGTTAGTTCGTTGTAGTCTAAAAGGCTTTTCCACAATGCATTTTCTATAGAAAATGAAGTAGGGTAGGTATTAAAATCAATTTTCTTGAAAGCAATAATTTCATTAGATAAAGTGTTACGAGAACAAAAAGAAAGCCCATCCAGTGCAACCTGAATGGACAAACTTTTATAACATTTATCGGTAATACTTTTACTCGTTATTTCCATATTTTTTAGGCCAGTTACCTGAAAGATTTACTTCTTCCAAAGATCCTAAGATAATCATTTCTCCATTGATTCCTTCTACAGATACAACCTTTTTTTCTTTTTCAACTAAATTTGGGTCTTGATCGGTAAGTAAAACGGCTTTTTCTAATTTGGCTTCAAAAACAGGGATTTTAAGGTCATCTCTTTTGATGAATCCGGCTTTCATATCAATTTTTGCTACGATATCTCCAATTTTTACTACATTTAATCTTTTGTAACGGTCAGAATCTTTAAAAAGAGAATCTTTGATGCTTACTTTGCCTAACTCTTTAGTAACTACAATATCCTTAAAATATCCACCTGTTCCTTTTGCATCTACGGTAAGA
>JANJWE010000093.1 GCA_024709705.1 Flavobacterium sp.
GCTTACCACAGATGGAATAGAATTAACCTTTGAAAACATATTAAAAAAATATGAAGGTAAAACGGTACTTGTTGATGTATGGGCTTCTTGGTGCCCGGATTGTATCAAAGGTATGCCCAAAGTAGAAAATCTTCAAAAAGAATTTCCTGATGTGGTATACTTGTTCTTATCTTATGATAAAACACCGGAAAGTTGGGCTAAAGGAATTGAAAAATATCAAGTTAAAGGAGAACATTATTTAATTTTATCCAAATGGAAAGGGGGAACTTTTAGTAATTCGATTAATCTGGATTGGATTCCTCGTTATATGGTTTTGGATAAAACCGGAAAAATAAAACTATACAAAGCCATAGAAGCTGACGACGAACAATTAATTTCTACTCTAAACCAATTAAAATGAGACAAAAAATAGTAGCCGGAAACTGGAAAATGCATAAAAATGCAGAAGAAACCGAAGATCTTTTAAACGAGTTAATTGCCAAAATACCCACTGATATCTCACAAAGGGTTATTGTAGCTCCTACCTTTGTAAACTTGGCTGCTGCTGCAGATCATTTAGAATTTACACCCTTGGAAGTAGCTGCTCAAAACATGCATCAAGCCGAAGGAGGTGCATTTACAGGTGAAATTTCGGCCGCCATGTTGGAAAGTGTAGGTGTGAAAATTGTTATTTTAGGCCATTCAGAACGAAGAGCCTATTTTCATGAAACCGATGCTTTACTCGCTTCAAAAGTTGATACTGCACTAAAGCATGAAATGGAAGTGATATTTTGTTTTGGTGAAGAATTAAAAGATCGTCAAGCGGGTCAACACTTCAATGTGGTGCACCACCAATTAAAAGATGCTTTATTTCATTTAAATGAAAACGACTGGAAAAATATTATTTTAGCTTACGAACCCGTTTGGGCTATCGGTACCGGAGAAACTGCTACACCTGAACAAGCCCAAGAAATGCATGCTTTTATTCGTGAAACATTAAGCCATAAATACGGTCAAAATTTAGCTGATTCTGTTTCAATTCTTTATGGTGGTAGTGTAAAACCGGAGAATGCAGCCGAAATATTTTCTAAACCCGATGTAGATGGGGGTTTAATTGGAGGGGCAGCCTTGAAAAGTGATGATTTTACGGCCATAGTAATGGCTATATAAAACCCAATTAAAATAAAAAAAGTCGACTCTTTCGAGTCGACTTTTTTTTATCCATCATTCATTGAAATAAGAAACTCTTCATTATTTCGTGTCTTTTTAAATCTATCGTTTATAAAATCCATTGCTTCAACTGGATTCATATCGGCAAGATACTTTCGCATGATCCACATTCTTTGAATGGTATTTTCATCTTGCAATAAATCATCTCTACGAGTACTTGATGAAGTTAAATCAATAGCCGGGAAAATACGTTTATTCGAAATCTTACGATCCAACTGTAATTCCATGTTACCAGTACCTTTGAATTCTTCAAAAATAACTTCATCCATTTTGGAACCGGTTTCGGTAAGTGCTGTAGCTATAATACTCAAAGAGCCTCCGTTTTCAATATTTCGAGCGGCTCCAAAAAAACGTTTTGGTTTTTGAAGTGCATTGGCATCTACACCCCCACTTAATACTTTACCTGAGGCAGGTTGAACCGTGTTGTATGCTCTTGCCAAACGGGTTATAGAATCTAATAGAATAACCACATCGTGTCCACACTCAACCAAACGTTTCGCTTTCTCCAAAACAATATTGGCTACTTTAACATGTCTATCGGCGGGTTCATCAAAAGTAGAAGCAATAACTTCACCTCTTACATTTCGCTGCATATCGGTAACTTCTTCCGGACGTTCATCAATCAATAAAACGATAAGGTAAACTTCGGGATGGTTGGCAGCAATGGTATTGGCTATATCCTTAAGAAGCATAGTTTTACCCGTTTTAGGTTGAGCCACAATCATGGCTCTTTGTCCTTTTCCTATAGGGGAAAACAAATCTATAATACGTGTTGAAACCGTAGCTTGTTTTTCGGCCAATTTGAATTTTTCTTGAGGAAAAACAGGAGTTAAATGCTCAAAAGAAACACGATCTCTCACCACTTGAGGATCATGACCGTTAATTTTTAAAACTTTAACCAAAGGAAAAAACTTTTCGCCTTCTTTTGGAGGACGAACCACTCCTTTAACCGTATCACCGGTTTTTAAACCGAATAATCTAATTTGAGAAGTGGACAGGTAAATATCATCGGGAGATGCAAGGTAATTGTAGTCGGAAGAACGAAGAAATCCATAACCATCGGGCATCATTTCGAGCACACCTTCGCTTTCTATAATGCCGTCAAATTCATAATCGGCATCTCTATAATTGTTCTTTTTATTTTTAAAATTAGGGTTTTGATTGCCATTTCCTTGATTTCCATTAGGATGATTTCCTTTTTGAAAATTTTGATGCTGGGGTTTTGGAGATTGGCTTTCAGTGGAAGAAGAGGAATCTGAATCTGGTGTTGGGGCTATTTCAGTAGTAACACTAGAATCTTCTTTTGCATTAACATCTTTCGAATCTGACTGTTCTCGTTCTTTTTTAAAACCCTTTTTTTCAAATTTATTCTTGGTGAATTTTGAAACTTTTGAAGCTACATTAATTGTCTTTTCGGGTTGTTCATCCAGGATATCTTCTTGAATTACCTTGGGTTCAGTAACTTCCGGCTGAGAAAATAAAGTCACATCGGGATTGTTTTCTTTTGGCTTTCCAACTATTCGAGCTCTTTTGGTTTTACTTTTGTCTGGCGTTTCGCTGGAATTATTTTCCGGAATAGCTTGTTGAGCTTCCAGAATCTTTTGGATTAATTCGTCTTTTTTTACGCCGTGGTATTTTATGGTTTTTGCTAATTTAGCAATTTCCTGAAGCTCAGAAAGCTTCATTTCTTTTAAGGCAGAAATTTCAAACATGAATGTTCTTGGTGATTAAATTGATTTGGAATAAATGCAATGAAATGTAGTTAAAATTTAGTCTGTTAAGTGAAGTAAAAACAGATTTATACTGCAATATTACAAATATTTTTTTAGCAAACAATAGCAATTTATTAAAAAAGAAAATATATTTTTGCGGATACAATAATTGAGTAATGATTCAACGAATTCAGACTTTGTATTTTTTAGGTGCGTTTATATCATCCGGAATATTGTCTTTTGTTTTTCCGTTATGGTATGATGATAATGAATTACCCGTTTATTTTCAATCGGACTTAGCCTTTTCAATACTTTTTGGATTTAGTGCTATTTTATCCATATTGGCTATTTATTCGTATAAAAAGAGACAACAACAATTTGTTGTGGGTCGTCTTAATATCTTATTGAATTTAATTTTATTAGTATTATTTATATTGTATGCCCCAAAATTATCTGGAGATCCAATGGTATCTGAGAAAGGTATTGGGCTAGTTCTTCCTCTTGTTTCTATCGTATTTTTAGCGTTAGCCAATTTCGCTGTAAAGAGAGATGAAAAGCTTGTAAAATCGGCAGGCAGATTACGTAAATAATACAGTAAACTTAGTTTATCTTAGTGCGTTAAAAATCCGAACCTCATCGTTCGGATTTTTTTGTACAATTAAACTTCAAAAAATGTTAAATTCAAATTAATTTTTTTACATTTGAAATACTAATCCTTCATTATTTGATTGCCCATTATGCCAAAAACGATAAAGATACACCTTGCTGATGACCATAAAGTTCTCATTGATGGTATGCTAGCCGTATTAAATATGCATTCTAAATTTGAAGTCATTGGATTTTCTCTAGACGGTTCAAATCTAGTTGAAACCGTTAAACAAAATAAAGCTGATATTTTGATTATGGATATCAATATGCCTCATAAAGACGGAATTGAAGTTTTAAAACAGTTCTCTCAAGAAGGTTACTCCTGTAAAGTTATTGTACTATCCAGTTATGATGATTTAAAACTCATTAAAGAAGTATTAAAGTTGGGTGCAAGCGGATATTTATCTAAACAATGTGCCGGCGAAAGTATAATTGAAGCCATTGAAGAAGTTGCCCGTGGTAAAGAATATTTTTCAAAAAATATTCAGGAAAAAATATTCAGTTCTTTTTCTGGTAACGCCATAGAAACTCAAACCAATGAAGCCGTTATCAATTCAATGCTAACAGACCGAGAATTGGAAATTCTTAAATTAATTTCACTAGAGTACAGTGGAAAAGAAATTGGCGAAGAGCTTTTTATCAGTAGTAATACCGTAGAAACCCATCGGAAAAATTTAATCCGAAAATTAAATGTTAAAAACACTATTGGATTGGTAAAATATGCAATAAAAAATAACCTTATAAATAATTAATTATGGAACTTTTAGGCTCTTACAGCATTTCTCGTTTATCAACGGATTCCTATAATTTAAGTTACAATATTCCTGTAAATTGTGAATCTAACCTAAAAAAAAATGATGATTTATACGAAATTCACATCACCTTGAAAGAAAATGAAACGGAGCCTTCTGCTGTATTTTTCACAGAAACTACCCTTTGCACAGCCTACAATAATCTTATTTACATAGAATTTCACCAACAGGAATTAAGCAATAATTCTAATGGAAATTCGATAAAAAAACCAACCATACGAATTGATGTTAATGGTTAGATTTTATACTGTATTATTTTTTTTATTATTCTTTTTCTGGGGAAAAGCCAATGTTTTAACCCAGTTTGACTCTATTGAATATTATTCAGAACAAAAAGAATATATAAAAGGTATAAATTATGCGAAAAATCTTTCTGATAAACTTTTAAAAGCTAAAAAATACACGGAATTCTGTAAAGTTTCGGTGAGAAAATCCAAACTTTATGGTTCCCTTAATGATAATGAACGATCGTTATCTGTTTTATTTAATGCTCTTGCCCTTGCCGAAAAACACAAACTAAACTGTAAATCCGAAATAATAGAGCAATTAGGCACTCGTTATTCTTTGATAAAAGACATTAATAAATCCTTTAAATATTATTTTAAAGCAAAATATCATGCTTTAAAAGAAAAGGATACTTCTACCCTTATTCATATTTATCACAATCTTTTTCGATTGTACACCGATACCCAATTGGATAGTGCAAAAATTTATATGAAAAAAAAGTTTGAATTGGATAAGAAAACTAATAATGTAAAAGGAATGTGCTTTAGTTACAACAATCACTTTGTATATTATACTCTGATTGGAGAACCAAAAACTGCTAAAATCTATTTAGACAGTACCTACAATTTAGCAATTCAAAACAAAATAACACCTTCTATCATAACCGTTTTAAGTAATCTGGGCTATTATTACATGGAACATGAGGGAAATTTTAAAAAAGGTGCCGAAACTTTTGAAAAAATTCGAACTGAATATGAAAAAGAATTAACCAATTACGATCAAGTTGGTTTTTGTTTAAACTTAGTATACGCCTATGAGCAATTGGGTGATTACCGCAGAGCCAATATGTATAACACCATGGCTTTTGAGTACAACAACGAGTTAAGTAAACAAGCTCTTAGTGACAAAACCCGTGAAATTGAAACAAAATACCAAATTGACAAAGTTGAACAGCAATACCAAGAAAAATCAAATTTATTAGAAGAAAAACAAAAGAGAAATAAAAAAATCATTTTCATTTTTATAGCCCTTTTTTGTTTTAGTTTAATCTTGTTTTACTTTTTTTATCAGAATTTACAGTTAAAGCAACGCAATAAGATTAAAGAATTAGACAGTGAAATTCAAGAGAATATCATTAATGCATCAATAGACGGTCAAGAAACTGAACGTAAAAAATTGGCCGAAATATTACATGATAACATCAGTGCTTTACTCTCATCGGCCGGATTGCATGTTTCTGCTTTTTTAGTAGGTAAAGATAATGTTCCGGAAGAATTGGTAAAGGCCCGTTCCCTTCTAAAAGAAGCTCACGACAAAGTAAGAGACTTATCTCATGAATTGGTTCCTCCCGTACTTTCAAAACTGGGATTGTTTTATGCTACACAAGACTTATGTGAGAAAAATTCCAATTCGATTATTCAATTTAATTTCACCCATTTTGGGAGTATACAAAAAAGATACCCGGAAGAATTTGAAAGTAAAGTTTATTTTATAATTTCTGAACTTATCAATAATATTGTCAAACATAGTGAAGCTAGTTTGGGATATGTAACTTTGGAAGAACGAAACAATCAGTTGATTATAAATATAGAAGATAACGGAAAAGGATTTGATGTAAACAAATATTCTAGTGACGGATTTGGACTTACCCAAATAAAAGCACGTGTTAAAAATTTAAAAGGTAAAATAACGATAAACTCCAAATTGGGTGCGGGTACTTTACTTTATATCAAGTTGAATATTCCTGAAATCTAAATTTTCTTTTCAAATTCAATAATTTCCAAATTTTCAATAGACTTACCCCTGATTTCAAACCGCAACATGGTTCGCACTTGATGAAATCCACTAATTCCTGCAGCTCCGGGATTCATATGAAGTAAATGCAATTCCTTATCGTATTGAACTTTTAAAATATGTGAATGTCCACAAATAAAAAGATTAGGCGTATTTTTTTGTAGTTCTTCACGAATAGACATCGAATACTTCCCGGGATAACCTCCTATATGAGTAATTAAGACATCAACTTCTTCACAAATAAAACGATTGTGTAATGGAAATTCCAGTCTGGCATGAGCATTATCAATATTCCCGTAAACCGCTCGTAAGGGTTTAATTTTTTTTATTTCATCGGTCACACCCAAATCACCTATGTCTCCGGCATGCCAAACTTCGTCTGCCTGACGAACATACTTTAAAATTTTTTCATCAATAAATCCATGAGTATCGGAAAGCAGGAGTATTTTTTTCAATTGGTGAGAGGTATAAAATGAGATGAATAAATCAAAATTAATCCCTTTTTATCAATCCAGAAAAGTTTAACGTAAAATTATATTCTTCATAAATTTGTACCCATAGCATTTCGATTATATTTGTAATTAAATTATGAGGTATTTTATAAAACTGGCATACAACGGAACTCCCTATCATGGTTGGCAATCTCAACCCAATGCCGCAACAGTTCAGGAAACTTTAGAAAATGCTTTAACCCTACTTTTTAAAACAAAAATCGAAATTGTTGGAGCCGGCAGAACGGATGCAGGAGTTCATGCCAAATGCATGTTTGCTCATTTTGATTATGTTGAATCAATTGACAAATCCTATTGGATACCCAAACTAAATTCGTTTTTGCCCAAAGAAATAGTTATTTACGATATAATTTCTGTTCATGAAGAAGCTCATGCCAGATTTGATGCAAATCAAAGAACCTATGAGTATCATATTCATACGTTTAAAGATCCATTTTATAAAGATTTAAGTTGGTATCATGCTCTACCCTTGGATGTAGAAAAAATGAATGAAGCAAGTAAAATTCTAATGGAGTATACCGATTTTGAATGCTTTTCTAAAACTCATACAGATGTTTTTACTTTTAATTGCAAGATTACTGAAGCCTTTTGGACGCTAAAATCCAATCAAATCATTTTTACTATATCAGCCGATAGATTTTTAAGAAATATGGTTCGAGCCATAGTAGGAACTTTAATTCAAATTGGTTTAGGAAAAAGTGAGGTTCAACATTTGCGTCACATTATTGAAAGTAAAAAAAGAAGTCTGGCCGGTTTTTCTGTTCCGGCCCATGGCCTCTACTTAACCGATATTAAATACCCCTATCTATAAGCCCTATACAAGAAATGAAAGCATTTGACC
>JANJWE010000105.1 GCA_024709705.1 Flavobacterium sp.
AGTTTTACCGGAGGTTTGGTTTTTAATAAAGAGTTTGGTTTTCCCGTTATTGGTATACCCGGAACAATAGATAATGATATTTACGGTACCAGCCATACCTTAGGTTATGATACGGCTTTAAATACAGTTGTAGAGTGTATTGATAAAATTAGAGATACTGCCAGTTCACACAATCGCTTGTTTTTTGTTGAAGTAATGGGCAGAGATGCCGGTCACATTGCCTTGAATGCCGGTATTGGAGCAGGTGCAGAGGAAATTTTGATTCCGGAAGAAGATTTAGGTTTAGACCGATTATTAGAATCATTACAAAAAAGTAAAGCCTCAGGTAAATCTTCAAGTATTGTTGTGGTTGCCGAAGGAGATAAAATGGGTAAAAACGTCTTTGAGTTAAAGGATTATATTGAACAACATTTCCCGGAATACGATATCCGCGTATCTGTTTTAGGCCACATGCAAAGAGGTGGAGCTCCATCTTGTTTTGATCGTGTACTTGCCAGTAGATTGGGAGTTAAAGCAGTTGAATCTCTATTAGAAGGCAAATCGAACTACATGGTAGGACTTCTTCAAGACGAAGTAACACTCACTCCCTTAGAAATGGCAATCAAAGGACATTATCCTATAGATATGGAACTCCTTAGAGTTTCTGATATCATGTCAACGTAATTAATAAAATTGTATAATAATCTGCCTCTCGTTTTTTCGAAAGGCCATAAACAAACAAACAAACAAAATGTCAAAAGTAAAATTAGGAATTAACGGATTCGGAAGAATTGGAAGAATTGTTTTTAGAGAAACATTCAATCGTGATAATGTAGAAGTAGTTGCCATCAACGACTTATTAGATGTTGAGCATTTGGCTTATCTTTTAAAGTATGATTCAGTTCACGGTAGATTCAATGGTAAAGTAGAAGTAAAAGACGGACAACTTTATGTAAACGATAAATTCATAAGAGTTACTGCCGAGAGAGATCCTAAACTTATTAAATGGGACGATGAAAAAGTAGATGTAGATATCGTTGCCGAATGTACAGGTATCTTTACAACTCTAGAAACAGCTCAAGCTCATATTGATGGTGGTGCTAAAAAAGTAGTTATTTCAGCCCCTTCTGCAGATGCTCCTATGTTTGTTATGGGAGTTAATCACCAAAGTGCAACTGCGGCTCACACTATCGTTTCAAATGCTTCTTGTACAACCAATTGCTTGGCTCCATTAGCCAAAGTAATCAATGATAATTTTGGTATAGTAGAAGGCTTAATGACAACCATTCACGCTACAACCGCAACACAGCTTACTGTAGATGGTCCCTCACGTAAAGATTTCAGAGGAGGAAGAGCTGCATTATTAAATATTATTCCGGCTTCAACGGGTGCAGCCAAAGCTGTTGGTAAAGTAATTCCGGAATTAAACGGTAAATTAACCGGAATGTCTATGCGGGTTCCTACTGCTGATGTTTCTGTTGTTGATTTAACTGTAAAAGTAGCTAAAGAAACTTCTTATGATGAAATCATGGCTGTTTTGAAAAAAGCATCTGAAAATGAATTGAAAGGAATTTTAGGATTTACAGAAGACGATGTGGTTTCCCAAGATTTTGTTTCAGACCCAAGAACATCTATTATTGATGCTAAAGCCGGTATTGGATTGAATTCAACTTTTTTCAAATTGGTTTCTTGGTATGACAATGAGTATGGATATTCAAGCAAATTAATTGATTTAGCTATCCATATTGCCAAATTGTAATTTTATCAAATCCCGTTTGATTTCTGTTCAAACGGGATTTTTATAACTAAATCATAAAGAAATGAAATTATTAGTTGATGGAGGATCTACCAAAGCCGATTGGATTGCAATTGATGATGAAGGTAAGGTTCTTTTTACTACGCAAACTTTGGGTTTAAATCCGGAAGTTTTAACTAAAGAACAAATTATCAGTAGACTGGATGATAAATTTGATATATCTCAAAACAAACAAAAAGCCAAACAACTCTTTTTCTATGGTGCCGGCTGTGGTACAGACAGGATGAAGAATTTTTTGAGCGAAGTTTTTAAAGGATATTTCAAAAATGCCGAAATAACGGTTCATGAAGATACTTATGCCGCAGTTTATGCCACTACACCCAAAAACGAGCAAGCTATCGTTTGTATTTTGGGTACCGGTTCAAATTGCAGTTTTTTTGATGGGAAAGTTCTACATCAAAAAGTACAATCTTTGGGTTATATAGCCATGGATGATGGCTCTGGAAACCGATTTGGAAGACATTTATTGAGAGGGTACTACTTTAATAAAATGCCCAAAGAATTGGCTCTTGAGTTTGAAGCCGAATTTAATTTGGATGCCGATTTTATTAAAGCCAATTTATACAAAGAACCTAATCCGAATGCCTATTTAGCAACTCTTGCCAAGTTTATTATCAAACACAAAGAAAATGAGTTTTGTAAAAAAATAATTTTCAAAGAGTTAAAGAAATTTGCGAAAAACTATATTATGCAATACGATAATTGTAGAGAAATTCCGGTTCATTTTGTAGGTTCAATTGCCTTTTATCTTAAAGATGAGCTTACCGAGATCCTATCCCAATACAACATCAAAATTGGAAATGTATTGCGAAGACCAATTGATGGATTAATTGCATACCACATTCTAAATAAATAAATATCAAACCGCATAATCTTATTACGCGGTTTTTTTAATAGATTATCTATGGAAATTGCTATTATTGCTCACGACGGAAAAAAAGCTGATATGGTTCAATTTTTGAATAAAAATCGCGAATTTTTAATTCAAGAGAAAATTAAACTTATTGCTACGGGAACTACAGGTTCTAAAGCAGAATCAGCAGGTTTTAAAGTAAAAAAAATGTTATCTGGACCTCAAGGTGGTGATGCTCAAATTGCAGCTAGGGTAGCAGAAGGAAAAACCAAAATGGTACTCTTTTTTAAAGATCCACTATCAAGTCATCCTCATGAAGCCGATGTTAATATGCTTATTCGAGTTTGTGATGTGCACAATATACCGCTGGCCACCAATGAAGCTACGGCCCAATTGCTGTTAAATGGAATTCGTTTATTTTAAAATTTAACGGCTACAACTGAAATTTCAATATTTACATTTTTAGGCAGGCAAGCTACTTGAACCGTCTCCCGAGCCGGTGCTGTGTCTTCCGAAAAATAGGAACCATAAATTTGGTTAATTCTTCCAAAATGGTTCATGTCCATTATAAAAATTGTAGATTTAATAACGTTTTCAAATGTCATATCTGTAGCTTTTAAAATAGCTTCCACGTTTTTCATCACTTGAGTAGTTTCGGCTTCTATAGAGTCCAAAATCAATTCCCCATTTTCAGGGTTAAGAGCAATTTGTCCGGAAGTATATAAAGTGTTATTTACCATAACCGCTTGATTGTACGGACCTATAGGTGCTGGTGCAGCTGTTGTATTGATTATTTTCTTCATAATTTATCGTAATTGTCTGTCCGGTAAAGAACGTTTTTCCCACTTAATATCACTTAGCACTGAGGATTTAATCCCTATGAAAAATCCCCAAAAGGCATTTTCACCATAGGGTGACCAATTGAAATCTATTCTCCAACTTAATAAATCTCTTTCAAATCGAAATTGTGTAAAGGTTACCCCTTGTTGCACAAAATCATAACCGGTTGAAACTCCCATTTTCCATCGGGGAGTTAGATCAACATTTCCTGAGATCATCACCGAGTTACCGGTTATTTTTTTCTCTCTGGAATTATTACCATAAGTCAAAGAATAAGCAAAAGTTAAATCCCAAGGTAATTCAGCGTTGTAAAATTGGCTTACTTCTCCCGATTCTTCAGAAGAATCAAACTGGCTCTCTCGCCGGTCGCTAAAATCAGTGTTTGTACCAAATAGGTCGTCTTCACGACCACCATTTCTGGCTCCTTGAGTATTCTTCTTTTTTTCCTTTCCACTACTGGATAAAGAGTAATTTACAGTCATGTTAGCACTAGTCATACGAAATAAACTACCACCATTATCTATGTTCCATTTTTCAATTCTTCTTCCTGCTGCATTTATCGCATAGGGGTCTAATGTTGCTGCAAAATTTACGTTCATTTTGTTGTCAAAAAGTGTCGTTCCCCCACTCATTCGCATAGGGGCCCATCGCAATGAATCTGCAGCCATGTTATAGCTTGTAGAAAAGTTTAACTGATTGAGTAACATTACTTTTTTGGGCTCTGTTTTAGTACTGTCTTTATCGGTCATTTTAGCTTCAAAAGTATTGCTCAAATTGAATCCTATAGAGTTTGCATACGAACTGTTTGGAGCACCAAAAATTCCGGTTTCAAATCGTGAGTATTGAGCGGTTCTTCCCGAAGCATCTAATGCATAAGTATCGTAGTATTGCTCAAAACTAGGGGTATAGCTGTGAGAAATGGAAGGTCGCATGACATGACGAATGGCTTGAATTTTTTTGGTTTCGCCAAAATTAAAAGTTCCATAAATAGTGGTTCCAACGCTTGTAGAAAAAGAATAGGTTCTAAAAGCATCAAATCCATTAACGTCTCGTGTAATAACTTGATTTAAATCGCTGTCAAAGTTACGATTGATGGTTTTAAAATACCATACCTCATTGTAGTTGGCACTGGTAGAAACACTAAAATGTCGGAAAACTTTAAAGTTGGTACTCAATGGGATAGAATGTTGAAATCCACTTTGAGCATCTCTGAACATCTCCGATTTAAAAAATAAAGAATCGGTTGTGGTAATTCGATTTTCGCCTCTCAAATTGTATTGAAAGTTGATATTTCTTAAAAATCCTTTTTTGACTCCGTTTTTGGGTGCAAAGGGAAAAATACGATCTACACTCGCTTGAAGAGTTGGTAAAGTCATATTTATTTCTTGAGTTCTGGTATTTTGATTGTGAGTGGCTGATAGTGAAAGATTTACTTGGGGTACAGAATTGAAGGTTTTGGCATAGGAAATTGACGAACTCAAATTGTTATTTAAGGTAGAACCAACGTTAATTTGATTGAGTGATTGTTGAAAAAACCGACTGCTTCCTAAGTTAACCGAGGCTGAAAATCTTGAAGATGGATTGGATTTGGCGTCTTGAGAATGCGACCATTGGATATTGTATATGTTTGATTTGGTGTAATCCGGAAAGCCGCGTTCACTTTGAATCAAATTTTCAAAACGAATATTAAAGTTACCATTGAATTTGTATTTTACGGCATAACTCGATTGAAATCGAAGGGCATAACTTCCATTAGTGTAATAATCACCCAAAATGGCCAAATCATAATAATCACTCAAAGCCAAATAGTAGCCCCCGTTTTGCAAAGAATAGCCTTGTCTTCGTGTGTCTTGAAACGTAGGTACAATTATTCCGGAACTGCTCTCTTCTGTCATCGGGAAAAAAGCAAAAGGGACTGCAATAGGTGTTGGAACATTGGCAATA
>JANJWE010000113.1 GCA_024709705.1 Flavobacterium sp.
TTCTATCGGCTAATCCCACTTGTGTTAAAACTTCTGTGGCACGCTCGTAACGTTCAGATTTGGAATATCCGGCATAAACCATGGGTAAAGCAACATTGTCTAAAGCCGTAGTTCTCGGCATTAAATTGAAGGTTTGAAATACAAATCCGATTTCTTTGTTACGAATTTCAGCCAATTCGTCATCGTGCATTTTGCTTACATCTTTTCCATTCAAAATATAGGTTCCCGATGTTGGCGTATCCAAACAACCCAAAAGGTTCATCAAAGTAGATTTTCCGGAACCGGAAGGTCCCATTAAAGCTACATATTCACCTTTGTTGATTTCCAAATCAATTCTTTTTAAAACATAAATGGTTTCACTTCCCAATACAAAGTTTCGTTTTAATGCGGAGATTTTTATTAATGGATTAGCCATTGGATTGCAGATTTTAGCATTTTTACATTCAATACTGGATTAGTAGAAAAAAGTTGGTTTTTGTTACAAATCAAATTCGAATTCGTTCGAAAATGTGCGAACTAATGGTTTTATTTGGATTAATAATGAAATGTTCTTTGATTTGTTCAGTTCTGAAAAAGACGATTCCCCATTGAAACGTATCAATCGTAACGGTCACTTTTGGATGATTTTTAATGATTTCCCAAGCTTCTTCCATGTCTTTGGACCAATGAATGTCATCGAAAATCCAAATCGAATCGTTTGAAATTGTGGGTAATAATAATTCGAAATAAATTAATGTTGCATTTTTTGAATGGTTTCCGTCGAAGTAAATGAGGTTGTCTGTTGTCTGTTGTCGGTTGTCAGTTGTCAAAAAATCTTCAAATTTTGTGTTTACAAATTCAATGTTATTAAGATTTTGTAATTGACATTGATTTTTTGCTATTGAAATTGTTTGAGGGCAACCTTCTAAAGAAGTAATTTTAGCATTCTTATTTCCTAACGACAATGCAGATGTTGCTAATCCTAAAGATGTACCAATTTCCAAAATACTTTCAGGTTGAAAATAACGAACAATTCGAAACAATAATTCAGCATTTTTTGGAGATATTCCAGCATTCTTAGCAATAGCGGATATTTTTCTTTGATTGGTTTTAAAAACACGTGAACCGGCACCAAAATCGGTTACTTCAATGGTGTTTTGATTTTCTAAAAGGGATTTTCGGTAATCTTTTAATATGGAATATTCGGGATAGTTCGTTTTATCATAAAAACATTTTGTTACAAAATCAAACACAAATGGCGAATGCACTCCGTGTTCGTTTTTGGAATGGAAAAGGAATTTCAGATATGATTTTATAATATGTTTCATTTCTCGCAAAGTCGCAAAGTCGCAAAGTCGCAGTTTTTCTTAGCGACTTTGTGTCTTTGCGAGCTAAATTACTCCATTTTTGAAGAAAGTTCAAACCACCGCTCTTCTTTTTCTTCCAATTTTTTAATTATAATTTGCAACTCATTCGCTTTTTTCTCAATAGCATCATCCGTTACTTTTCCATCTGCGAACAATTGTTCAATTTGCTTTTTCTCAAACTCTAAATCTTTGATTTCGCGTTCAATTTTTTGAAATTCTTTTTGTTCGTTAAATGTTAGACCTTCTTTAACTTGCTTTTCTTTCCAGTTTGTTTTTTCGGCACTAACGTTTGATAAATTTTTGGGTTCGGCACTATCTTCATACGCTCTAAAATCAGAATAATTTCCGGGAAAATCTTCTATGACTCCTTCGCCTCTAAATACGAACAAGTGATCGACAATTTTATCCATAAAATAGCGATCGTGCGAAACCACCAACAAACAACCGGGAAAATCTAATAAAAAACTTTCCAAAACATTCAACGTTACAATGTCCAAATCATTCGTTGGCTCATCTAATATCAAAAAGTTCGGATTTTGAATCAAAACGGTACATAAATACAGTCGTTTTAATTCGCCACCGCTCAATTTTTCCACAAAATCGTATTGTTTTTTAGCATCAAAAAGAAAACGTTCCAACAATTGCGAAGCCGAAATAATTTTTCCTTTCGTTAGCGGAATGTATTCGCCATATTCTTTGATAATATCGATAACCTTCTGACCCGGTTTTGGGTTGATGCCGCTTTGTGTATAATAACCCATCTTAATCGTATCGCCAATAACCACTTTTCCGGCATCAGGCAACATCGTTTTGGTTAAAATATTTAAGAAAGTTGATTTTCCGGTTCCGTTTTTTCCAATAATTCCAATGCGTTCGCCACGTTGAAAATCATAGGAGAAATTGTCCAAAATAACTCGGTCTTTAAACTTTTTATACAATTTATGAAGCTCAATAATCTTGCTTCCCATGCGTTCCATGTTGATTTCCAACTCCACCACATTTTCTTTCCGGCGACTTTCGGCAACGGCTTTGATTTTATAAAAATCATCCTGACGCGATTTCGATTTGGTCGTTCTAGCCTTCGGTTGGCGACGCATCCATGCCAGTTCTTTCATAAAAAGATTCTGGGCTTTGTCAATACTGGCGTTTTCAGAAGCAATTCGTTCTTCCTTTTTTTGCAAATAATAGGAGTAATTTCCCTTGTATTGGTATAATTTCCCATTGTCTAATTCTAGGATTTCATTACAAACGCGTTCCAAAAAGAAACGGTCGTGCGTCACCATAAACAACGTGATGTTTTCTTTTGCAAAATAGTCTTCTAACCATTCAATCATCTCTAAATCCAAGTGATTGGTTGGCTCGTCTAAAATCAATAAATCAGGTTTGCTAATTAAGA
>JANJWE010000123.1 GCA_024709705.1 Flavobacterium sp.
AGCTCTTTTTATTGGTCCACGGCAGGCATAGGTTACTAAAATTCCACCCTTTTTTAAAGCTTCGAACATTTTGGTAAAAATCTCTACACTCCATAATTCCGGCTGAACCCGATATCCAAATGCATCAAAATAGATAATATCAAATTGATTCCTATCGTTTATTTCTTGAAACATTTGTTTTCGTTTTATTAGTCTGAAATGTTCTGAAATCGTTACACTTTCCTCCCAATTGGACCAATGCATTTTTGAAAAAAATTCAGAAAAGTTATTAGCATTCAATTGATTAGGATAATTCATTTGAATAACTTCCTCAGATGAAATAGGATAGGCTTCAACTCCAACATAATCTACAAACTGTTTGTTTTTATGACTTTCCAAAAGGGTTATAAAAGCATTTAAACCGGTCCCGAAACCCATTTCTAAAACAGAAACGGATTGTCTTTTGCAAAGTGACAATCCGTTTTTGATAAAAACATGTTGAGCTTCTTGTATGGCTCCGTGTTTGGAGTGATAGCTTTCCTCCCATTCCGGTAAATGAATAGAAGTTGAACCATCAGAAGTGATTATAATTTCTCTTTTCAATTCAATTGTAACTTTTTAATTCGAGGAATGGGTCCGGAACATTTAACCTCATGACAGGAAATACATGCTTGAATTGCTTTTGTATAATGCTCTTTTGCCTTTTCCGGTTCTTTGTAAATCATTTCTTGAGCAGTCAAAAAAACCTGTGCATTTTCCTTAAAAAAAGTATCATTTTCAGAAGGGTCGGTCATTACTGCTTTATGAATTTTAGCAAAATGAGCTGGAAATTCACCAACCGGCTCCCCTTTTTCTAAACGTTCTTTTAGCCGTTGGTTGTCTACATACATTTGCTCCATGAGCATTGCCATTTCTGAAAACTCATACATCTCAAATTTTTTCTTTTCAGAAGTAGCAGTTGAATCAACTTGGTTTTCAACAACTTTGATCTTTTTTTCACAACTAATGAAAAACAATAATGAACTTGAAAATAAAATAAATTTTCTCATTATTCTTTAATTAAAACCCCGTTTGATAAAAACGAATACGAAATTTTAGGTTCAGTTATCGAATCGATAGCCGCTTGCGATTTCCCGGCGTCTTTGGCATAGTGTTTCAATTCTTCTACAGTTTCAACAGAAACAAATGCTTTTCCATTCACAATAGCTTCACTTCCTGCTGCGTTTAAAGGCATGAAAAATCCGTAGTCTTTAAAGCGAACAAAAGTATTTTTGTCTTCAGCCAAACTCATGTTCATCCAACACCCTTTCTTTTGGCAAACGTCTTTTATTTCAGAACGAAATTTAACCTCGATGGTATCGCCTTCTTTTAAGGTTTCAAACTTGGCTAATAATTCTTCTTTGGTAATTGCACCTTCCGATGAAATAGAATCACCAAAAACACTAAACTTTTCTTCTACAACAGTCTCCGACTTTAGATTTTCATTTTTACAAGAAACCAAACTAACGATTGCTATAATAGCACAAACTAATTTTTTCATATGTTTATTTTCAATTAGGTAATATGCAAAAGTAGGATTTTAATCTATTTTTTGAGTATAAAATGAACAAAAAATGAGCGAATGCTATGAATTGTGTAACAATTTATAATCAGATTAAAGAAATTTAAAAAAGTAATTCAAATTTGTCACAAAATTGAAAAATCACTTCAATATTGCCTAATTTTTTCTATTTTAGCCAAATCTAACTATTTAGTAATACCTCTATAATTTTACCAGAATTTAATTGATTGATTACTAATTATTTAAGTCTTTTTTAAATTAATTTAATACCCTTTTAATGAGTTCCAATTTTACAAACGAAATCGATATAGTTCCTGTTTCTAAATCAAAAATTGATACGGTTGATTTTGAAAATCTGACATTTGGTAATGTATTTACAGATCACATGCTCGTTTGTGATTTTAAAGATGGGAAATGGCAAAAACCAATAATTAAAGCTTACGAACCTTTTTTAATTGATCCTTCGGCTAAAGTTTTTCATTACGGTCAAGCAATTTTTGAAGGAATGAAAGCCTATAAAGACGAAACCGATTCTATATGGTTATTTCGCCCGGATGAAAACTTCAAACGATTTAATGATTCTGCCAAAAGATTGGCCATGCCTGAGATAACAGAAGATATTTTTATAGAAGGGTTAAAAGAAATTTTGCGTTTAGATAAAGATTGGGTAAAAAAAGGCAAAGGAAATACACTTTACTTAAGACCTTTTATGATTGCTATTGGATCGGGAGTAATTGCACAGCCCTCAACACAATATCGTTTTATGATTATCATGTCACCGGCACGTTCCTATTATTCCGGTGAAGTAAAAGTAATAATTGCAGAACATTACAGTAGAGCTGCTAATGGTGGAATAGGTGCAGCTAAAGCAGCCGGTAATTATTCGGCTCAATTCTATCCTACAAAATTGGCCAATGAAAAGGGATTTCAGCAAATAATTTGGACAGACGATGCCACACATACCAAACTGGAAGAAGCCGGAACCATGAATGTTTTTTTCAGAATTGGAGATACTTTGTTTACGGCACCAACCGGAGAACGAATTTTGGATGGTGTTACCCGAAAAAGTTTAATTGATTTGGCTCGAACTATAGGTATCCAAGTTGAAGTTCGTTCGGTATTGGTATCAGAATTGGTAGAAGCCGCAAAAAATGGAACTTTAAAAGAAATTTTTGGAGCGGGTACGGCAGCAGTTGTAAATCCGATTGTTGGTTTTTCTTATCAAAATGAATACTACGAACTACCCAAAATTGAGGATTCTTATGCTTTGCGTTTGAAAGAAAAATTAACAAATATCCAATACAAAATAGACGAAGATACTTTTGGATGGACTGTTAAAGTTTAAATCATTAAAAAGAGTTGCTGATTAACAGCAACCCTTTTTATTTTAAAATAGTTTCAAAATCCGGTTTAAAATAATAAGGCCCTTTCATTACCTTACCGTCTTCTCTATAAATAGGCTTTCCGTCATGACCTAGTTTACTCATATTACTTCTTTGAATCTCATCAAAAACAGCTTCAATTTTATGTTGTAAGCCATGCTCTATAATGGTACCACAGAGAATATAGAGCATATCTCCCAATGCATCTGCCACTTCTATTATATCATTATTCATTGCAGCTTCCAGATACTCTTCGTTTTCTTCTTTCATTAAATTGTAACGCAAAACATTTTTTGCTTCACCCAAATGAACACTTGGGGTTTCTTTATAACCAATTTCAAAGGCTTCATGAAAAGCTTTTACGGCTTCAATCTGTTTTTTCATTTTTAAAGATTTAGAAACGTAAAAATACAAAAATGTAAGTTTCAATTCTTGGAGTGATTCCAAAACAATTAACTATTTTTGTTGAAAAAATAACCTATTTTATGTTTAGTCAAGGACAATGGATTTTTGCCGGATTTTTTGTAGTTGTGTTTACTGCAATTATGATTTATGTATATCGTAAAGATTTAGCTCTCCATAAGAAATATTACAAAGGAAGTCTCAAAGTATTAGGAGCCTTTTTTTTGTTTATTCTCTTTTTATTTGTTGTGAAAATCTATTTGAAACAGAAATAAAAAAAATCACCAAGTTTTGGGGTCTTGGTGATTCAGTACAACGGGGTAAACTTGGGGCAATACCATTGTTGTAGGTTAATGTGTTATTTGTTGAGCAAATATGTGTCGGAAATCGATGTAAAACAAATTTAATCGATGAAATACATATAATTTGAATAAAATACTTATTTTTCTTATATTTTTAAACTGATTTTATTATTTACAATAATGAATTCACTTCTTAAAAAATAAATTAATTTTACAAAAAAATAATTTCAATGAGAATTTTAAAATACATCCTATTACTTTTAGTTCTGATTGTGGTTGCCGGATTAGTCTATTTTAGTACGCTAAGCGGAGCCTATCAAGTTTCAAGAAGTAAAGTTATACATATAGACAAATCAACTGTTTTTCAATATATAAATGATTACCGCAATTGGGAGGATTGGTGTGCCTTGAAAGATTTTGACTCAAGTGTAAAATATTATTACTCCGAAAAAACAATTGGTGAAGGCAGTACCTTTGAATGGAAAGGATCTTCATTTTCTGGTAAGCTAAAG
>JANJWE010000168.1 GCA_024709705.1 Flavobacterium sp.
GAGGAACAGACGGTTGCCAATTGTCTTACAAAGGTTTACCCTGTCCCAATATATTTGCCGGCGGTCATAATTTTCATGGGAAGTATGAATATGTACCGGTAGAAAGTATGCAAAAAGCAGTTGAGGTAATTGTAAAAATTACTGAATTAACTGCCGAAACCAAGTAAAAATATAATCCCATTTTAACCACTGAGTACAGATTTTCAATAATTATCTCGGTGGTTTTTTTTTATAATTACCCCCAATTTTATAAATTGCCCCATTATAAAATCAACAAATGCAAGACCAAAAAACCCAAAAACGCAACGAAAAGTGGCAAGATGAACTTGAAATTTTAAAATCGATTCTCCTTAAAACAGAATTGGAAGAGACCACCAAATGGGGAGGTATTGTTTATACTTGGAACAACAAAAATATTATTGGAATTGGTGGTTTTAAAGACTATTTTACCATTTGGTTTTACAATGGTGTTTTTCTAACTGATGAACAAAAAGTTTTAGTAAATGCGAGTGAAGGCGTAACCAAAGCCTTGAGACAATGGCGTTTTAAATCTAAAGAAGAAATCAATGAGAAATGGGTTTTGCACTATGTAAATCAGGCGATTCAAAACGAAAAAAAGGGAATATCTTTAAAACCTGAAAAAAAAGAAGTAATTCCTTCTGATTTTTTTCTTTCAAAACTTAATGAAGAACCTGAACTGGTTGATAAATTTTCACTTTTTTCACCCTATAAACAAAAAGAATTCATTGAGTATATCGATTCGGCTAAACAAGATAAAACCAAGCACGAACGATTTGAAAAAATAAAACCGATGCTTTTATCAAACATCGGTTTAAATGATAAATATAGAAAATAATTATTTTTTCTCAACCAATTTGGCACTCATATCCATTGAGATAGCAGAGCGTTCCATTTTTAGTTTTCCGGCCATAGTTTCGATTACTACAGTTCCTTCAGACAATTCAGCAATTTTGCCGTGAAGTCCGCTTTTCGTAATAATTCTATCACCTACTTTTAAATTGTTTTCAAATTCTTTTTCTTGTTTAGCTCTTTTTTGTTGTGGTCTGATCATAAAGAAATAGATAACCACAAACATTAATAAGAACGGAAGTAATTGTTGCATAATTTGGTATTTATTGAGTTACAGGTGCTACTTCAGGGGCGGGTTGTGCTTTTGGAGTAACATTAGCTTTAATGGTTAAAGTTTCGGTTCCGGTTGCAGTGTTCGCCGTAATGGTAACCGTTTTTTGTTGCATACCCGGTTTGCCGTTGCTATCAAAAGAAACTTTCATTTTTCCTGATTTTCCGGGTTTGATAGGCTCCTTAGGAAATTCTGGAACAGTACACCCACAAGAACCGGCAGCATTAGCAATTAACAAATCGGCTTCACCATTGTTGGTAAAAGTAAAAGTAGTTTCTACTTTTTCGCCTTCTTTAATGGTCCCAAAATCGTGTTCTTTTTTGGAGAACGAAATTGTTGGGTATTTTCCGTCTTTAACCGGAGGTGTTGTGGTAATGTTGGATACCGAACCATTAGATTGAGCATTCGTTTCGGTACCACTGTAATCTTTTAAAGTAATGTCTTTGCTGTTTGGATCAACTTTTGACAAAGCTTCTTCGTTTTTGCAGGCCCAAACAAAAGTGGCTGCACATAAAATTAAAACAAGTTTTTTCATCGTTTTTTCAATTTTAAATTACATTAAACCGCGACCGGTTTTTTTGAGTTTATCTGTTTTTTGAAATTCTTTGACTAAATTATCTAAAATTCCGTTGATAAAAATACTACTTTTTGGTGTAGCATATTCCTTGGCAATCTCTAAATATTCGTTAATAGTAACTTTAACCGGAATGGAAGGAAATTTGAGAAATTCACATATGGCCAATTTAAGCATAATGGTATCAACTTCAGAGATACGATCCGGATCCCAATTGGGTGTTCTATCAATGTACTCTTTGGCCAAATCGTTTTCATTTAAAACTGTTTTTCTAAATAAATCACGGGCAAAATCCTGATCTTCTTCATCTTTAAACAAGGGCAAAATCTCAAAAGGATTCTTTTCATCCAAAGTTTTAAACTGCTTCATCAAAGCGGTGTTCACCAATGGAATATCATCTACCCAAGTAAGTTTAAAATCTTCTAAATAATCGTATAATTTCTCATTGGGTGCAATGACTTCAGAAAATAATTGCATGATGAATTCTTTATCTTCTTCAAAAGATTTTTGACCGGAAGCCATGTATTTTAAATATAAAGCCGATTTTTTTACATCTTCTAAAAGCAACAAAATGACATCATCGTTTTGTTGCCAATTGGTTATTTTTCTGGTGGCAACAGCATTATTTAGAGACGTACTTTCATCTAACAGAAGTAAAAAGCGATTTTCAATAAATTTTTTGTTAGGTTTTAAATCGGCAGCAGTTGCCAAATGTTTCTTAGAAGCTTTATCTAAAAAATCGGCTTCTTTTTGTCTCAATTCTGTTAATGCGGTAAGTACAATTAAATATAAATCCTGAATGCTGTCCAAACTCGCAAATAAAAAGCGTTCCTCTTTGGCTAGGTCTTCTGAACCGCTTTGGTGCATAGCGTAAATGGTTTGCAATACTTTTACCCGAATATGTCTTCTGTTTAACACTGTATGAGAACTTTTAAAATTAATGACGCCTCTGCTGAGGCGTCACAAAAATACTATATTTTTAATAGAAACGAATTATTTCGCGTTTTCTTTTTTACGTTGATTGATTCTGTTTTGAGCAATCGTTAAGGCCGCTTGTTGTGTTGTGGTCTTATTTTTTAAAGCAAAATCAAATATCTCCAAAGTGGTGTTGTATATATTTTCAGTTCTTCGCATCGCTTCCGCTTTGTCGTAGTGCTCTATTTCGGCATAAACATTAATAATACCACCGGCATTAATCAAGAAATCGGGAGCATACAATATACCTCGTTCTTGAAGAATTTGTCCGTGTTTATTTTCATCAGCCAATTGGTTATTGGCTGCTCCGGCAACAATAGCAGCGTTCAATTTGTAAACAGTATCATCATTTAGAGTTGCTCCCAAAGCACAAGGGGCATAGATATCTACATCGGCAGAATACAAATCAGGACCGTTAAAAATTTTAGCTCCATATCTTGCTCCAATTTCTTCGAGACGATTTTGATTGATATCAGCAATAGTAACCAAAGCTCCTTCTTTGGTTAAGTAATCAACCAAAGTTTCACCTACGTGTCCAATACCTTGAACCAAAACTTTCTTACCGGATAAATTGTTAGAACCGTATTTGTATTGAGCGGCTGCTTTCATCCCCATATACACTCCATATGCAGTTACAGGAGATGGATTTCCAGACCCTCCTCTTGATTCAGAAATACCAGTAACATAAGGAGTTACATCGCGTACGGTATCCATGTCTTCGGTTTGCATTCCTACATCTTCAGCGGTAATATATTTACCACTTAAAGAATGAACAAACTCACCAAACTTACGCATTAATTCCGGTGTCTTTTGAGTTTTGGCGTCTCCAATAATAACCGCTTTACCCCCACCTAAATTCAATCCTGTGATAGCCGATTTAAAAGTCATACCGCGAGATAAACGCAAAACATCATTTAAAGCTTCCCACTCATTAGTGTAGTTCCACATACGAGTTCCGCCTAATGCTGGTCCTAAAACTGTGTTATGAATTCCTATTATTGCTTTTAAACCTGTATCTTTGTCTTGGCAAAAAACAATTTGCTCGTGATCATCAAAAGATACTTGTCCGAAAACCGGATCCATTTTTTGAAGCTCTTTTGGAGATGTTACTTCTGCTATCATAGTAATAAAAATTAAAGTAAAAATTATGACTTTGTCAAAAAGACCAAACAAAAGTAGAATAATAATCAAAATAATGCAATTTAAATTTTAAATTTTAGTAATTTGTTAATAAAAGTCCCATTCTGTTTTACACCTTAAAATAACACTATTCCAATAATTTTAACAGTAAAACAAATCAAGAACAGGCTAAGCCCCAATTTTTTATGAAAGAACTTCAATATTTAAATAAATATTTCATCAAATACCGGAACCGATTTTTATTAGGTATTTTCATAACTATTGTAGCTCAAATTTTTTCATTGTTTACGCCAAGATTAGTAAACAAATCTATTAATGTTATTGAGGAGTTTATTAAAAATCCCACCCCTAATTCAGCTGCTTTAAAAAGTGAATTATGGGTTTATTTGGGTTTGATAGTTGCTGCTTCTTTAATTTCAGGATTTTTAACGTTTTTAATGAGGCAAACCTTAATAGTAATGTCTCGCTATGTTGAATTTGATTTGAAAAATGAAATTTTTAAACATTATGAAACCCTTTCTCAAAGTTTTTACAAACAAAACAGAACAGGTGATTTGATGAATCGAATATCAGAGGACGTAGGTAAAGTTCGAATGTATGTTGGACCAGCGGTTATGTATACCATCAATACTTTTATTCGATTTGCCGTGGTAATTGTTTACATGTACACCGTATCACCAAAACTGACCTTGTATACCTTATTACCGTTGCCAATTCTTTCCTATTGTATTTTTAAACTAAGCACCGAGATTAATAAAAGAAGCACTAATTATCAGGAAAACTTATCTCATTTGTCCACTTTTTCGCAAGAATTTTTTTCAGGAATTCGCGTGGTAAAAGCTTATGCATTGGAAGCTAAAAACCAACAACAATTTGAAAATTTAGCTCAAGAAAGTAAAGCTAAAAATTTAAGTTTGGCCTATGCCAATGCTCTTTTTGGTCCCTTGATGTTGTTGTTGATTGGATTGAGTAATTTAATTGTAATTTATTTTGGGGGTCTCATGTATATGGATGGATCTATACCCAATATTGGTACAATTGCCGAATTTATCTTATATGTAAACATGCTCACTTGGCCGGTAGCCTCAATTGGATGGGTATCTTCATTAGTTCAAGAAGCCGAGGCTTCTCAAAAAAGAATAAATGAGTTTTTAAAAATTGAACCTGATATTCAAAATCAAAATCCCAATTCAAGTACCATTGAGGGAAGCATCCGTTTTGAAAATGTTAGTTTCACCTATGAAGATACAGATATTCAAGCATTACATAATATTTCTTTTACCTTAAATAAAGGGGAAACTTTAGCAATATTAGGAAAAACCGGTTCCGGCAAGTCAACTTTATTAGCTTTGTTAAGTAGACTTTATGAAGTTCAAAAAGGAAAAGTATTAATCGATAATCAAGAAATCAAAAATCTAAAC
>JANJWE010000170.1 GCA_024709705.1 Flavobacterium sp.
ATGCGGATTTTCATCGGCAAAAATTTCGATAAAAGTTCGTCTTCCTTGAAAACAATAGGGAAGGTGCATCAAAATAGAAGCCCAATTTTCATAGACTTTACCGGTTTGTTGGCTTTCTCTTTTAAAATGTTGGTAAGCTTCCGTAATTCGGTTGATGTAACATTGATTTGAGTACTGTCCGTCAAAGACAGGCTGTTCTTTGTAAATAGAAACTTCATTTTCTAAAATGCCAAACCATTCCGGATTATCTGCGGAATTGGTTATTTCAGATTTAGCAAAACTTCTTCTCGGCTTGAAAAAATCAAAAACTCCTTCCGTAGAAACGCCAACTTCATTGGAAAAGCTTAAAATTCTGGGGTTTGAAGTAATCAGCATGGCAATGGCACCGGCACCTTGGGTATATTCACCACTGGATTCTAAATCGTATTTCGCATTATCGGATGCAATTACAATTGCTTTTTTGGTTGGATTTAAACGAATGTAATCCAAACAATTTTGCAAAGCATCGACTCCGCCAATACAAGCAAAAGTGAGATCAACTACATCACAGTTTCGAAATGAAGCAGTACCGAATTTACTTTCTAACAGGGTCAAAATATAAGATGCAATTGGTTTTGAACTATCCACACCACTTTCAGATCCAACATAAATTCTAGCAATTTCAGCCGGATTTATATTTTCTTGTTCTATCAATTTTAAAGCTGCATTGGCAGCAAATGTAACCACATCTTGGTGTTTGTCCGGAAAACTCATTTTGTGTAAGCCAAGGCCTTTAATAAGTTTGTCCGGTTCAATATTTCTTTGATTTGCCAGGGTAGAAATCGGTAAATAGATTTTAGGAATATCAAAGGAAATGCTATCAATACCAACGTTCATTTTTCTAACTTTTAAGAAACAAATTTATGAAAGTGCCCTTCAATACGGATTGAACATTTCATAAAAAAATCCCTATTTTAAAACGATTTGCGAATGTTTTAAAAAAGGGAACCTTAAATTTCTAAAAAAGTAAAAAAAGGTGCAAATATTGAAATTAATGTAAAGCGGCAAAAGTATCTCCTTGTTTGATATCACCGGTTTTAAAACCTTTACCAAACCATTTAACTCTTTGTTCTGATGTGCCGTGTGTAAAAGAGTCAGGTACCACATGACCTTGCATTTTCTTTTGTATAGCGTCATCGCCTACTGCATGAGCCGCACTTAAGGCTTCTTCAATATCGCCCTCGTCTAAATATTTTTGGTTGTAATGGGTCCACAAACCGGCATAAAAATCGGCTTGTAGTTCAAGAGAAACCGATAATTTATTTCCTTCGGTTTTACTTAACTTTTGTTGTAACTGTCTTACTTTTGCTGAAGTCCCTAATAAAGTTTGAACATGATGACCTACTTCATGAGCAATAACATAGGCAATGGCATAATCTCCACCTTGAGCTCCAAATCGGGTTTGTAATTCATCAAAGAAATCCAGATCCATGTAGATTTTTTGATCGGCAGGGCAATAAAAGGGTCCGGAGGCCGATGTTGCTCCTCCGCACGCAGATTGAACTGAGCTTCGGAATAATACCATGCCCGGTTCTTTGTAGGTCATACCGTTTTCTTGAAAAATTCTGTGCCAAACATCTTCTGTGTCTGCTAAAACAGTAGCTACAAATTCTCCCATTTTTTGATCTTCAGTACTCAGAGGTTGAGCCGGAGTTTCTGAAGTTTGCTGTTGTTGCAATTGTTCTAAAATGGGTGTAAGATTTTGAGCACTTTCACCCCCAAATAAATTAATTAATAGTAAAATAATACCGATAAGTCCACCTCCGGCAACCACTTTTCCGGTGCCACTCATCCCTCTTCGGTCTTCAATATTTTTACTTTGTCTTCTGCCTTCCCATTTCATGTGATTTTGTTTTAATTGGATTATACAGAATAAATGTAAGAAAAAATGAAGTTATTTAATCCATTTGGATATAATTTCTTCTAAGCTACCTTTGATTATAGGTTTGGAGACATAATCATTCATTCCCATTTCGAGGCACTTTTCTTTTTCACCTATTACGGTTCCGGCGGTTAAAGCAATGATTGGAGTTGTTTTATAATTTGTAAGTTTTCGAATTTCTTGTGTGGCTTCATAACCGTTCATTACCGGCATTTGAATATCCATAAAAAGAATATCGAAATTATCGGTTTCACATTTTTCGATGGCCTCTTGACCATTATTTACGGTAGTAATTTGTGCCTTGGGTAAAATTTTGGAAAGGAGTGTTTTAGCTAATAAAGAATTGATATTGTTGTCTTCGACAATCAAAACATGCACTTTTGATAAATTTTCATACACAAATTCTTCATCAATAACAATAGAGGAATTGAGAGGTACTCTATCTTTGCTGGAAGACTGAACATCAATTTCAAAATAGAATGTACTTCCGCTATTGGGTTCACTTTCCAGTTCGAGTTTACTATTCATTAAGCCCAGAAGTTTATTGGAGATACTTAAGCCTAGTCCGGTACCACCGTATTGACGTGTGGTTGAATTGTCTTCTTGAGAGAAGGCTTCAAAGATTTTGTTTTGATTTTCGGGTTTTATCCCAATTCCGGTATCAATTACCGAAAATCTCAAACGGGTTTGATGCGTGGCAATTTGGTTTACCACTTCAACTTTTAATTTGATTTTACCTTTAGAAGTGAACTTAACTGCATTACCCAATAAATTGATTAAAATTTGTTTCAATCGAATAGGGTCAATCCAAATGGTTACCGGTACATCATGGTTGATGTGTACGTCTACATCTAATTTTTTCTGAATAGCATCGTATCTTATGGTATCAATTACTTCCTTGGCAATATCAACTATTTTGGTTTCTTCTATAACTAATTCAAGGTTCCCGGATTCGATTTTAGAAAAATCAAGAATGTCGTTAATTACACTCATCAATGATTTTGCAGATTGATGAACCGTTTTCATGTATTTTAATTGTGATTTTTCCAAATTGGATTGCATTAATAAATCGGTAAAACCAATAATACCATTCAAAGGGGTTCGAATTTCATGACTCATATTGGCCAAAAATTCAGATTTGGCTTTGTTTGCGGCAACTGCCATTTCTTTTTCTTTTACCGCAGCTTCTTGAATTTTTCTTTCGGTAATATCTATAAAAATTCCTTCAATGAATTCAATTTTATTTTCATTAAGAATTACATCCCCAAATTCTTCAACCCAAACAATTTTATCGGATTTGTGGATAATTCTGTAAATGAAATGAATTTTTTGTCCGTTTTCCAAGGCATATTTTTGGTCTTTAACGACTCTTTCCTTATCCTCCGGATGAACTAAATCTAAGAAGTAGATTTCTTTATTTAAAAACATTTCTTTAGAATAGCCCGTTAGTTTTTCTATCTCATTGTTGAGGTATATTTTGGTGAATTTTTCATCATAACGAGAAAGATAAATGGTTCCGGGTATATTATCGGCCAAGAGCCTAAAACGTTCTTCACTGTTATGAATAATTTGTTCGTTAAGATTTCGTTCGATTGAAGACGAAATATTATTAACTAAAGACTGTAAAATATTAATTTCATCTTCAGTCCATGTTCTTTCTATTGTACAATCGTCAAATCCAATACAGCCTACCAATTTGTCTTTAACTAAAACCGGAATAAATAGTACAGATAATATATTTTGCGATTTCATGAGTTCTTTGTAATCGCTCTCAAATATATCTTTCACTTTTTTATGATAAATCTTTTTGGATTTTAAAGGGATTACGATATCCAAGAATGTTTCGTAAGGTACATCTTGTAAATCGTCATTGTCAATCTGAGGGTCAATATGGGGTGCAGCCCATTCGTATTTTTGTGAAACGAGACGTTTTTCATCATTAGCTTCAAAATAATACACCCGATCTGCTTTAGTAACGATACCAAGCGACTCTAGGATTTCATCCATAATTTGAAAGACATCCTTGTGGAAAAGAATTTTTTCTGCAATTTGAGTTACAGTGGTTAAAATTTCACTTTTATAATGTAAATTGGATTCAATTTCTTTTCGTTTTAAGGTTTCGATACCCAGTGAAATTATTTCTGCGACTGAACGTGTGAAATTGATGTCTTCATTGTCCCAATATCTAATTTGATCTGTAGCTTCAAAACAAATGATTCCATACAATTTACCGTTAATAAATACCGGATAATCCAACAAAGATTTGATATTGTTTACATTAAAATATCCAGTCATAAACTCAGAAGTTTCTCTTTTTTGAGTGACATCTGATGCAATGATAATTTGTTCTTTCTCAATAGATTCAAAATAGATAGGCATATCTTTTTTGAAAATTTCACTATGATTGGAGTGTTCGTTGGTTTTAAGATTGTATAAGTTTATACAACTAATTTTTTCAGGAGCATAATTCCAATAACTTATGCGTTGAATTCCGGTAGCTTTTGCAACTTGTTCAAAAATGAGCCTCAAAATGGGTTCAATTTCGTTATAGGGTGAGAAATTGGTTGTTGATAATTTTGAAAGTGCGTTATTGTATTTTTTTATTTTATCTTGTCTTTGATTTTTTTCAACTTCAAGTTTTCGAATCAAAGTTATATCTCGAGAAATTCCGGAATAACCAATAATTTCACCTTGTTCATTTTTTTTGAAAGTAACTTTTTGCGAGATCCATATTTCTTCGCCATTACTTTTCATAATGGGAAACTCTAAAACCGAAAATTCATCAAGTTTATATACGTCTTCTGTATAAAAAGCAACCACTTGTTCTCGGTAATCTTCCCGAATTAGTTCACCAAAATATTTTTGCTTCAATTCTTTTAAATCGTATTTCAAAAGTTGGCAAGCAAACGAATTGATGTAGGTGAATTTTCCGCTGTAATCGGTTTCAAAAATGATATCCGATGCGTTTTCAATTAGATTTTGATATCTGTGTTCAATTTGAATTTGTTCAGTTACATCATTTCCGATGCCCACAAATAAATCATCTCCAAATTGTTTGTCTACCCATTGTATGTATTTGAAGCTTCCGTCTTTACACTTTAATTTACGGGTATACATCCTATCTCTCACAAAGTCATCATGGTAGGCTTCACCAATAAATTCCGGATCTTCGGTATTAATCCAAAACCCCATTCCCTTTACTTCCTCTTGTGTATAACCCAGAATGTATTTTATATTTTCACTACAGTAGGTTACTTCTCCATTTTTGCGAGTTGCCAATACCAGTGAACTTCCTTTATTGATAATTTCGTTAGCAAATAAAAACTTATCTCTGGTGTTTAGGATAGCAATGTGTCTTATGAAATTAAGAATCGTAATTAAAAGTAAACTAATAATAGCAACTACACCCACCTTAAATTCTACAGCTTTTGTAATAAGCATAAGTAATAATACAACAAATAAAGTGATTATAAAGGCCCAATACTCTTTGCTTTTTTTGAATACGTTGTAGGAAAAGAACATTAATGTTAATAACCCAGCAAAAGTTATAAGTTCAAATGGTTCGTATATAACTAAATTTCGTAATACAGTTGTTAAATAGGCCAAATAACAAAACATGAAAATACGATGAAGGTAGTTGAAAACTAATACATTTTTCTTACTTAGTATATAAATCCCCAAGAATAGGAGTCCATAGAAAAAATTGTGAACCAAAAGGGGTTGATTTCGGATATTAAATATGTACAATACCAGTTCTATAGATGGAATTAATATGGCTAAAAAGAAAAAATATTTTTGATATTCTTCTTTGGAGAAATCCGTTTCGGAAAAATCTTTGACAAATGATTTGTTGTAATGAGTTTGTCTTTGAAAAATGGAATAGGTAAGTGTTACTAAAAATGAAACAAATACAATTACAAATAACCAGTCTCTTAAAAAGTTATCTGTGTTTAAATCGGGAATGATTTTAAGACTTAATAGCCAATTTGTATATGGTGTGTTAGATAAGCTTAAATAGAATACCATCAGTAATTTAGGGCAATAAACAAGGGGCATTTTCTAAGTTTGTTAATTGGGTTAAGAGAGCGTATAAATGTAAAAATAAAAATGAATTTATTACCATTATTTTCTCTTTTTTCAGATAGGAAAAAAAAACTCCAACCGAAGGTTGGAGTTTTTTTTTATTTATTCCAATTCTGAAGAACCAATATCGTCAATTTCACTTTTTACCACTGTGGGTAATATTGAATTGTATGTGGTAAATAACATTGAATACCAAAAAGGCATAGTAAATAAAACTCCTATGCACAAAGCAATCAATCCTACCATAGAACCCAAACCGGCTACTATGGCTAGTCCTATTATGGGAAATGCCTGTTTTAATACCAATTGACTACTTACAGCAATAGCTTCAAAAGCATTCAGGTGGGTAAACATTATCAAAGGAATTGTAAAAAACGTGAAAAAAGATATTACATAGGTTATTAGGTTTCCTACAAGTATAATCCCTGATAATTCAATTCCGGTAGATATACCAATAGAAACCAATGAAATTAAAGAGGTGGCAATAAAAAGGTCTTTAAATTTAGAAGATTTGTAATAGTCAAAAATTGTATTCACAGAAAATTCTTCGTTAGTATAGGCAGAGTGAGCCATTTTTAGTAATCCGGCTCCAATGGGGCTAAATAGACCGCTCACAAATGCTACACCAACGATGTAAATGAGTATACCCACTGTTGAAAACTGAGTAATATTGAAATCGGCCATGTCTTCTGTAAAAGAAACAGCACCCATAAATAAAGCTGCAACCCCTATGGCAATTGCTATTACAAATACCATAATTAATAGAAAAGCTAAACCTGCTGTTACAGCAATTTTTTTGTAGTTTTCAAAACTATCTTCAATGATTTTTCCAAAATCCAGATGGTAACCTCTTTGGGTAACTTCGTCAATTCTCTTTTGTTGTTCCATGTGTTTATTATTTTAAAGCCAAGATAAAACTTTTTTTACAATATTCAACTTCTTTTTATATGGGGCATATCTGATGGGATTATCTCCCCAATTGGGTTTTTTTAAAATTGGTTTTTTATGCGAAAAGGTATCAAATCCAAATTTACCATGATAGGCACCTATACCACTTTGACCAACTCCTCCAAAGGGAAGTTTTTTATTGGCAAAATGAATCATGCAATCATTGATACAACCTCCACCAAATGAATAATTTGTGACTATTTTTTCGGCGAATTTTTTATTTTTTGTAAAAACATATAATGCCAAAGGTTTTTCATATCGATTTATAATTGTAGATAATTCTTTCTCATCATGGTATGATATAATAGGTAAAATTGGACCAAATATTTCATCTTGCATAATGGGACTATCCAAGTTGGGTTCATCCAAAAGAGTTGGACTGATATACCTTTCATTTTCATCACAAATACCTCCGTAGAGTACTATGGAAGAGTCGATTAAATCGTGTAATCTTTTCCAATTTTTTGAATTGATAATTCTGGGATAATCTTCAGATTCTTGTGGGTTTTCTCCATAAGCAACCCGTATTTCTTTTTTGACTAGTTCTATAAAGTCATATTTTTCTTTGGCTTGAATTAAAATGAAATCCGGTGCGATACAAGTTTGTCCTGCATTCACAAACTTACCCCATACAATTCGTTTGGCTGCCATTTCCAAATCAGCTCCTTCGTCAATAATACAGGGATTTTTACCTCCTAATTCAAGGGTTACTGGGGTTAGATTTTTAGCAGCAGCTTGAGCAATTATTTTTCCTACGGGCACACTTCCGGTAAAGAAAATATAGTCCCATTTTTGTTCCAAAAGCGACTGGGTGAATTCGGCACCTCCATGAACAACAACGGCTTGTTTGACATCAAAAACTTCTTCTACAATTTGGGTTATAATTTGAGCCGTTTGAAAAGCCAATTCGGAGGGTTTTAAAACTACCGTGTTGCCTGCAGCAATAGCTGCTATCAAGGGGCTAAACGCCAACTGAAAGGGATAGTTCCAAGGGGCTATAATTAAAACTCTTCCATAGGGTTCTGAGTAAATGCAATCAGATGAAGGAAATGTCATAATCGAAGGCCAAACCCGTTTGGGTTTTGCCCATTTTTCTACATGAGAAATGGTGTGTTTTAAATCAGATATTACATAATTGAACTCTGTCAAATACGTCTCAAAAGCAGATTTTTTAAAATCTTTATATAAAGCTTGTTCTACCTCTTTTTCGTATTTTTTGATTGTAATCAAAAGTTTCTTTAACAGAAGTTTTCTTTGATAGACGGGAATAGTTGAATGCATTTTTCCAAATTGAATGAATTCAAATGTAGTGAGAAAATTTAACTTTTTCCAAAACCCAATCGGAATCCTAAATAAAAATCGGCGTGCTTACTATCGTTAATTAATGTTGTAATGACAGATCCGGATCCAATAAAAAAACCACCTGCTCTAAATCCAATCCCACCATTAAGACCGGATATTTCATTTTGTGTCCAGGGTGAAAATACTTCAAAATGCTTTAAAGAAAAACGAGGAGTTAGAGTCAATGTATTTTGTGCTGTAATTTGATCATTTAGATTGTCGTCGTTTAATTTTTGTTGCCAAAAAACAGAAAGATATAAACTTGGGACTAAGCGAAAATCACTGTAAATGTTGATGACTGTTGGTAATTTCACTTTAAAATCTCGATTTGAGGTAACGGCAGTAAGAAAACCACTATCCAAAAGAATTTGTTCAATTTCCTGCAAACTCTCTACATCGTCAAACTGACTTAAATTTAAGCTTTCACTTCCTTGAATTATTAATGAATAATCGGTTGATGAATTGTTTGTATCTGTAAATTTCATACTACCAATATTACGAATAGAAATTCCAGAATTTATTTTATAGCCTTTACTTTTATCTGAGTCTTTAAGGGTAAATTGGGCACCAATATCTAATCCTAAACCATTCAAACTCCCAAAAACTGAATTTCTGTAATCCTCAAAATCTGAAAAACTATCCGCCAAACTACCCGAATAGGCAATGTTTAGAGTTGCATTTGTATTGGTTAAAAAGGAGTTTCCGGCTACTGTTGTTACCGTTCCATTCAATTGGTTTGCTCCAAAGTTTGCATATGAACCGGGAAACAAAAGTTTTACGGTTGCTCCTGCATTGAAGTTGTATTTTTCATTTTCCCATATATTTCGTGCCACCGATATGCCTAATTCACCGTACGTAGTACCATTTAATCTCTGATTGTTATTCCCAATTAATGCGGTAGAGTTTAAAATTGAATTAATTCCACTATTGCTTATCGCATCACCAATGTTTACGTCAATATCTACTAAATTAAGCTTTCCAAAAGCTTTTGAACTAACTCCAAATCCCCATTTTTTATATTTAAAGGCCAAACTGGGGCCTAAAATTTCTACATCCAATCTTAAATTTACGGGTTCCGACCCTGTAAACAGAATTTCTTCTAGGTCGGTATCGCTGGTCAAATCGTTAAATCCTAATTTGTTATTAGCTACATTTGTACTTAGTGAAAACAAATGAATCTCAACTTTAGAATTCAAGCTGGCTAGTTCTGCCGGATTGAATGTTCCATTTAGAATTCCTGTTCTTTTGGATGTACTTATTCCGGAATACTGGTCTTGAGCGATACTCAATAGACTCAAGTTAAGACAAATTAATGCAACTATTTTTTTCATACGATTGGGTTTTTAAGAGAAACAAATTGCGATTCGTTTACCCTACCAAACAAAGAAACGAAAAAAAATGAGATTTAGTTTTCAATAGATTTCCAAACAACATCATTTGGCACGGGAGCCACTATAGTTAACGACTCTTTTGAAACCGGGTGCATAAAGCTAAGTTTTCGAGCATGAAGATGTATACCACCATCGGTATTGCTTCTGTCAAAACCGTATTTTAAATCACCTTTTATTGAACAACCAATCGCTTGCAATTGGGATCTAATTTGATGATGTCTGCCTGTGTGTAATTCGATTTCCAATACAAAATAATGGTCTAAAGATGCGATTATTTTATAATGCAAACTCGCTCTTTTACTTTCAGGGACTTCCTTGATATGAGCTTTTGAAGTATTGTTTTTGGGGTTTCGTTTAATAAAATGAATTAAAGTGTCTTCCTCTTTTGGGGGTTTATTTTTCACTACAGCCCAATAGGTTTTTTGGGTTTCTCTTGAGCTGAACAATTCATTCATTCGGGTCAAAGCTTTACTGGTTTTAGCAAATACAACAATGCCGGTTGTCGGTCGGTCCAACCGATGCACCACACCCAAAAAAACATCACCGGGTTTATTGTATTTTTCTTTGAGGTATTCTTTAACAATGTCGGGTAGGGGTTTGTCTCCGGAAGTATCCCCTTGGGCAATGTCTCCCACACGTTTATTTATGACAATGAGATGATTGTCCTCATGAAGAATTTGTAAATTATCTTTAGTTGTGACTATTTTCATTGACACATTAACTCATTGACACATTGCCACATTAATACTGTTCATTTGCATTAGGGAAATCCAATGCCTTTACGTCCGTCACATATTGCCCAATAGCTTTAGTCATATCTTCATATAAATTCATATAACGTCTCAAAAATCGCGGACTAAATTCGTGTGTCATTCCAATCATGTCGTGAAGTACCAATACTTGACCATCTACACCACTTCCGGCACCAATTCCAATTACCGGAATCGAAATGCTTTCAGCCACTTTTTGAGCTAATTTGGCCGGAATTTTTTCTAAAACCAAGGCAAAACAACCAATACGTTCTAATAATTTAGCATCTTCTACTAATTTTTCAGCTTCCGCTTCTTCTTTGGCTCGAACAGTATACGTTCCGAATTTATAGATGGATTGTGGGGTTAAACCCAAATGCCCCATAACCGGAATGCCGGCATTCAATATTTTTTTGATAGAATCTTTAATTTCGCTCCCACCTTCTAATTTCACGGCGTGTCCACCACTTTCTTTCATAATTCGAATAGCAGAACGCAAGGCTTCTTTGGGGTCCGATTGATAGGTTCCAAAAGGTAAATCAACTACAACAAGTGCTCTTTCACAGGCTCTTACTACACTACTTGCATGATAAATCATTTGATCTAATGTGATAGGAAGAGTAGTTTCGTGACCCGCCATTACATTGCTGGCAGAGTCGCCAACCAAAATAACATCAACACCGGCGGCATCTACAATTTTGGCCATGGTATAATCATACGCCGTAAGCATAGAGATTTTCTCGCCATTGGCTTTCATATCAAAAAGGGATTTGGTTGTAATGCGTTTGTAATCTTTTTTTGCTGTTGACATTTTTTGAAAAGTTTAAGGAACGAAATACAAATGTAAGGAATGTTTGGTCGTGTCTTAAAATATTTTAGCGAAACCTTATTTTGGATAGGAAAACTAAGTACATTAGCTCTGTTTTTTTAAATCAAATTAAAATGATTTCTATAATTTTAGGTTTGGCTGTTTTGGGCTATTTATCCATAGTTTTTGAATCTCCAATTCGGATTAACAAAACCATTACCTCCATACTTACCGGTTCATTATGTTGGGTTGTATATGCATTAATGTATCAGGGGAATAAACATGAAGTAGCAGATAAATTAATTCAACATTTTGGAGAAATTTCGGGATTATTGATTTTTCTATTGGGAGCTATGACCATTGTTGAATTGATTGATATTCATAAAGGATTTTCAGTCATTACAAACCGAATACGAACGAGATCGGTTTTAAAGTTGTTATGGATTGTTGGTGGAATTACTTTTTTTATGTCGGCATTGTTAGACAATTTGGCAACCGCCATTATCATGATTACATTGCTCAAAAAGTTGATGCCAAAAAGTGAAACCCGTATGATTTTGGCCGGTATAGTGATAATAGCTGCAAATGCAGGAGGAGCCTTTAGTCCAATTGGTGATATCACAACTACTTTGCTTTGGATAGGCGGTCAGGTGAGTGCTTTGGGTATAGTAAAAGCATTGTTGTTACCATCAATTATGTGTTTGTTAGTTCCATTAGTAATAGCCAGTTATCGCATGAAAGGGTTTGCAATCTTAAGAGTCCAACTTTCTATGGCTGAGGTGATTAAAGAAGAAAAAATGCGTGGAAGTTTAAGTGTATTTTTAGCCGGTGTTTTTGGATTAGTAATGGGACCGGTTATTAAATCTATTACAGGTTTGCCACCATTCATTGGGGTGTTAATAGCTTTGGCATTTGTTTCATTAGTTTCCATTGTTTACCATCGTAATAAAACACTTGATGAAAAAGAGAAATATTCTGTTGCTTATGCATTGTCAAAAGTAGATGTGAGTTCCATTCTTTATTTTATGGGGATTTTACTCTTGGTTTATGTTTTGCAAGAAGTTCAAATTTTGAGTCAGTTATCCTTTTTTTTACAAGAAAGTTTACCTAACAATAATGTTATGATTATTGCCATTGGCGTTTTATCATCCATTGTTGATAATGGAAGTTTAGTAGCTGCAACACAAGGAATGTTTGCACTTTCAGAATATCCGATGGATCATTCATTATGGGAATTCATCGCTCTTTGTGCCGGAACCGGGGGAAGTATGTTGATTATTGGCTCTGCTGCCGGAATTGCCATTATGGAAAAAGAAAAAATGACATTTATGTGGTACTTAAAGAAAATTACTCCGTTGGCTATTGCCGGATATGTTGCCGGAATTGTAACGTATTTGATTATAAATCTACTTATTCATTAAAGTTTAGATGTATGAAAAAAGCTTCGCTTCTCATTATAGTATTATTTTTTCACTTTTCATTTGCTCAAGAAAAAGAAATTCAAAACACAGTAGAACGTTTTTTCAATGCCTTTCATCAACGCGATTCTATTGCATTAAAGAAAGTGTGTTCCGAAAATTTGGTTTTACATTCCATTTCTGAGTCGGAAAAAGGGTCAAAATTTTCGGTTGAAAAGGCATCTAATTTCTATAAATCCATTGCTACCATTCCATTATCCCTGAAATTTGAAGAGAAAATTCTAAGTTACAAGGTTCAGATCGATGGTGCTATGGCTCACGTTTGGACGCCTTATGAGTTTTATATCAATGATAAATTGAGCCATTCCGGTGTCAATTCTTTTCAATTATATAAAGAAAATGACGGTTGGAAAGTGGTGTATATTTTGGATACGAGGAGGCGATAACTAACAATCTGCCAAGTTCACCCCAACTGCCAATCCGCCTTCACTGGTTTCTTTGTATTTTGAGTTCATATCTTTGGCGGTTTCCCACATGGTGTTGATTACTTTATCTAAAGGCACTTTCGCATTATTAGCATCGGTTTCTAAGGCAAGTTCAGCGGCATTAATGGCTTTAATCGCTCCCATCGTATTGCGTTCGATACACGGAATTTGCACCAAGCCACCAATTGGGTCGCAGGTCATTCCCAAATGATGTTCCATGGCAATTTCGGCAGCCATTGTCACCTGAGCGGGTGTTCCACCCATTAATTCACATAAAGCTCCGGCAGCCATGGCACTTGATACGCCAATTTCAGCCTGACAACCACCCATAGCGGCAGAAATTGTAGCTCCTTTTTTAAAGATACTACCAATTTCTCCGGCTACCAATAAAAATTGTT
>JANJWE010000193.1 GCA_024709705.1 Flavobacterium sp.
CCTTAAAGAAATACCGCAAACAAATAGATGAGCTTCAAAGTAAAATGAATGCCTTAATTCGTGAAAATGAAGCATTGACCAAAATGAATCAAGAATTAACAGCCGAAATTGACAGCACAAAAGTAGTTTTAATTGAAGCTAAGGAATACAATCAAGTTTTGGCTGGGCAAAATGAAGAGTTATCTAAAACCGTTGAAATTGCCTCTAAATTATCTATTTTAAACTTAAAAACGGCCGCTTTCAAAGTTCGTAGTTCCGGTAAAGAAGTGGCAACTGATAAAGCTAGCCGTGCAGATATTTTAAAAATCAGTTTTACAATTGCCGAAAATAAAGTTGCTAAATCAGGTGATAAGTCATACTATGTTCAAGTAATTGATAGTAAAAACAATGTGTTAGGCGAGAAAAAACTTATTGAATTTGGAGACAAATCGTTGAACTATAGCTTTATCACTACTGTAAAATATGAAAATTCTACCGTAAATGTTTCTGAAAATTTACCAGGTGAAAAATTCGAAAAAGGAACTTATTTTGTAAATATTTTTGACAAAGGTGAATTGGTAAGCAAAACCAGCTTCACGTTGAAATAATATTTTTTTAAAGAATTAAAAAAGAGCAATGTATCATTGCTCTTTTTTTTTGGAGAAAATTTAATCAATCATTTTACCATTAATGAATACTTTTTCTATAAGATTTGATCCAAATTCATAAGGGAGTTGGTAAAAGGAGTGGATGGGTTTTGTAATGATTATATTGGCTTTTTTTCCTCGGGTTATACTTCCATGCGTTTCAGAGATTCCCATGGCATAGGCTCCATTAAGGGTAGCCGCATTTATAGCTTCTTCCGGAGTCATTTTCATTTTAATACAAGCGGTAGCTACTACAAAATTCATATTACCGGAAGGAGTAGTACCGGGATTGTAATCGGTTGCAAGTGCCAAGGGCAATCCGGCAGCCATTAATTTTCGAGCCGGTGTATAGGGAATGCTAATGAAGAAACTGCAAGAAGGGAGAGCTACCGGCATGGTTTTACTGTTTTTAAGTACTTCAATGTCGTCATCGGTTACAAGTTCCAAATGGTCTACTGACAATGCATCATGTTTCACACAGGCAGCAATACCGTTGATAGCCGTGAATTGATTGACATGAATTTTGGCTTGTAAACCGTGTTTTTTTCCGGCCTCCATAATACGCTCTGTTTCTTCTACAGAAAAATAGCCGGTTTCTAAGAAAGCATCAATATAATGAGCTAAATTTTCGGCTGCTATTTTGGGTAACATCTCATTAATAATCAAATCAATATAAGCGGTATGATTTTCTTTATATTCTTTCGGAAAAGCATGAGCACCTAAAAACGTTGATTTAATTGTAATGGGATAATTTTCGGCTAATTTTTTGATTACGCGAAGCATTTTGATTTCACCTTCTACTGTTAATCCGTAACCGGATTTGATTTCGATAGCACCGGTGCCTTGTTTCATGACTTCTTCTAATCGATATTTCGATTGCTTGTAGATTTCCTCCTCGGATGTTTCGTTTAATTTTTGAGCCGAATTTAGTATTCCACCACCGCGATTGGCTATTTCTTCGTAACTCAAACCGTTAATCCGGTCCACAAACTCCTGAACGCGGTTTCCGGCATATACTAAATGTGTGTGGCTATCGCACCATGTTGGTAAAACAATTTTTCCGGTAGCATCTATTAAGTGAGCCTCAGAAATTTGAGGGCAATCTTTCATCAAACCGAAATCATAAATCAAATCGTTTTTTAAAATTAGATAGGCATCTTTTAATAGGGGTAAATTAGCCATTTCTTTTCCGGAAACTTTCAGTATTTCGGCTTCTCTAATTTGAATAAGTTCTTTTATGTTTACAATTAGGGTGTACATGAAAATTATTTTTTTGTAAAAATAGAATGAAAAAATTAAATCCCTTATTTTTATAAAAAATAAAATCGTGAAACGACTGAAATACAAAAAGGGAAGAAAAGTACAACCCAATTATTTTGAATATACCGGGCAGCACAAAGAGCATCCGGTTGCCATGCAACTATTTGTTTACAATTCGGAATCCTATACGGAAACAACAAACTTGAATTTAGATAAAGTTCATATTCAGCAATTATTGGATTCAACCGATGTAAAGTGGCTCAATGTTCATGGCTTGCATGAAGTAGATTTAATAAAAAAAATCGTAGAAACCGTTGGGATTGATTTGTATATAGCCGGAGATATATTGAATGTAGCCAAACGAACCCGAATGGAAGAATATGAAGATTGGTTGTTTTTTAGTATTAAATCCATACTTCCCGAAAAAGATGATGTAAATGTAAGAGTAGAACAAATCAGTTTTTTACTTAAAGGAAATTTATTGATTTCATTTCAAGAAAAAAGAGGTGATTTTTTTTCCCATATACGCGAGCGAATCAAAACCAACTCCGGTCTAATTTGCAAAAAAAAGAGTGATTTTTTACTCTATTTAATGTTGGATGCCGTCATGGAAAATTTCTACATTACCATTGAAAAGTATGAAGATATTATAGAACATCTGCAAATTGAGGCTAAAACCAATGAAAGTCAGGATGTTTTAATTCGAATTGAGAAATGTGGTGAAGATTTGAATTACCTCAGAAGGTCAATTATACCCTTGAAAGATTCCTTATTCAATTTAAAATCTATGAAAGATGACAATGATTTCAATGGCATTGAGAAATCAAATTATACCTTTTTCTCTCGTTTGTATCAAAAAAGTTTAGAGTTATTGGATCAGGTAGATTATGATATTAGCTCTTTGGAAAGTGCTTCCAGTTTTTATTTTTCTGCACAAGGGCATCGCATGAACGAAATCATGAAAACACTAACTATTGTATCGGTAATTTTTATTCCGCTTACTTTTATTGTTGGTGTTTATGGAATGAACTTTGAAAACATACCGGAACTAAAAGCTCCCAACGGCTATTTTATCACATTGGGAGCTATGCTATTATTAGTGCTGGTTATGATTTATTATTTCAAGCGAAAAAAATGGTTTTAATTTACTGTAAAAGTATAGAAACCACTTGATGCATTAGTTGCCGTAGTGGCAATTGTCAGAAAGGTAGAACCCGGAGTGTTTTTAGAAATTAAATCAAAATTGGTTCCGTCAAAACCGGCAAAAAATCGCAAACGGTATTGTCCGGTTTGGGTTAACCGAATGCCACCTCTGTACTCATAAACTTGAGTGGCGGAATTATATGTTGGTGTAGCAGTTATGTAGTTACCTAAACTAAAGCTTCCTTTATCTAAGTTGAAGTTGGCATTAGAAGGAGTTACATTTACCCAATTGTTGGAACCGACGTTTTTTTCTAAAGTATATAAAAAGTTAAACTCTGTTGCATTTGTGGTTTGTAGAACATCCAATAATGTACTTTGATTGGGTTCGGCTACCCATCTTGAAAAAGCATTTGAATTAACCCAAATAAAATCATTTACTTGAAAATTGGCTTGAGTTTCAACTGCAACCAAATTGGGAATGGTAGTATATACGGCATTGAAAAACTCATCATCTTCTCGAGTACATTCGGCTGCCAGGAATACAAAACTTAAAATACTGAATAGTAATATTTTGAATGACTTCATAATTTTATTATTTAAAATCGATAACCTATATTTAAACCAACTCGCGAGACAATTTCAGGACTTTGGTCATTTTGAAACAAATTTTTACCCATACCTACAAAAATATCTACTCCAATTTTTTCTTTGATGTAAAATTTGTGTCCCACGGCAGCTCCAATTGCATAATCTGAATACGATTGATCAACCGATTGGTAATATCCTTGATTGTTTTCATTGGTAAATCGCTTCAATTCCCTGTAAGTACCTTGGTTGGCCGAAACAAAAACTTCAACAAAATAATATCTGATTTGACTTTTAGAAAGAGAGTACCGAACAAATGGAATAATTTGATAATCTTCTAGAGTTCTACTTTTACCCCGATTAAAATCATCTTTTAAGGAAGAACTTTCATTAAAATTTCCACTAATCCCAATGGAAAAATCATCCGATAAAAAACGTTCATAACTGATGTGAATTTTTCCTAAAGCAACCAGTGAAACTACATCAAATTTGATTTCATTTTTACCTAAATCAAATTTATTTTGATCTTGAGCCCAAAACCATTGGCTACTAATCAAAAAGAGAAATGCTATTTTTTTCATTTTCAACTTTTAAAGTATGTAAATATATAAAAAAGTAAAATGCCTTTAGGTTGAATCAGAAGAAAGTCGATAAAAAACCAAATTATTGCAAAGTCAGAGCTCCCAAAATTTCTTCCGACATGAACGGACCTCCGGGATAACGAGCCGTGTAATCCAGATTTAACCAAATCTGACCTCTTTCGTCAATATGGTAATGAATTTCTTTATTTTTACTTTCTTGAACGAACA
>JANJWE010000220.1 GCA_024709705.1 Flavobacterium sp.
GCCGGAATGGGTATGGGTATAAAAAACAAATACAAACTTTTATCCGGTTGAAGTAGAATAGCAGCATATAAAATTCCAGTAACCGCTCCAGATGCACCTACGGCTCTGTAATGGTATTCATTTTTATGAAATTGAAGTGTAAATAAACTTCCCGATAACAAACTACCAAAATAAATTAGAAAAAAAACGGGACTTCCAAATTGTAAAATAACTACGGGTGCAAAGAAATATAAGGTTAACATATTGAAAGCTAAGTGAGCAATATCTACATGTAAAAAAGCAGAAGTTATCATGCGTAAATGCTCTCCTGCTCTTATACTCCCTATGTGAAACTCATATTTTCTAAAGAAAGTTATATCTTCAAAAGCTTTAAAACTTACCAAACAGTTTGAAACAATTAAGGCTAAAAGGGCTACACTCATACAATCAAAAATTTGTGTTGTAAAAATAGAGAATACTTTGGCACTTCCCTATTAAAACAAAGTGAGAATTGAAAAAAAACTATCTTTGCTAAAATTTTAGAGCATGCAATTCTTAGTATATGTATTAATATACCCCTTATTATGGTTTATTTCCATACTTCCCTTTCCGGTATTTTACTTTGTTTCTGACTGTATTTGCTTTTTTATGTACCGAATTATCGGGTATCGCAAAAAAACCGTTCGTAAAAACTTAGAATTGGCACTCCCTCACCTTAGCCATTCTGAACGGCAAATCATTGAAAAAAAATTTTACAGCCATCTCTGTGATTTATTCTTAGAAATGATAAAAACCTTATCCATTTCAGAATCGGAAATGGATAAACGATTTGTAATTCGCAATTTGGATGTAATAAAAGAAGCTGAAGCTAAAGGAAAAAGTATAGCTCTGTTGACAAGTCATTATGCCAGTTACGAATGGTCGATTTCCATTAACAAGCATTTGGCCTATGATTCTTTTGCGATATATAAAAAAATTGCCAATCCCCATTTTGATAAATTGGTAAAAAAAATACGAGCCAAGTTTGGTGCCCAACTCATTACAACCAAAGAAACAATTCCAACAATAGAAGAGAATTATAAAAACAACAAACTTGGTATTTACGGATTTGCCAGTGATCAGTCGCCTAAAATATCTAGAGCTTTTCATTGGGGAAACTTTTTTGGCGAATCGACACCGCTTCAAACCGGAGCAGAAATGTTAGCCAAAAAATTTGATATGTGTATGGTTTTCATGCACATTCGAAAAGTTAAAAGAGGTTTTTACGAAGTTGAATTTGAATGGCTTTCTGAAGATCCCAAAACTGTTCCTGATTTCAAAATTACAGAACTTTTCATGAAAAAAGTTGAAAATCAAATTCTTGAAGCACCCGAATTTTATTTATGGACACACAAAAGGTGGAAACACAAAAGGTAATCCCTTTAGTTAAACCATGCTTTAACCATTTCTTTTTCGCAAATAGTATCATTTTTATGATGAAAATTATTGGTTTTAGCATCATAAATATAATCTTTACTCCATTCTTTGTGATGAAGGGCTACTTGCTTAATACTTTCACAAACAAGAGCAATTTCCTCTGTAGTTGTAGTTGGGTGTATAGACATCCTAATCCAACCCGGCTTTTTTATCAAATCTCCCGAAGTAATCTGACAAACCAAATCCTTAGAAGTTTGTTGATCTACATGCAATAAAAAATGGCCATAGGTCCCGGCACAGCTGCAACCGCCACGAGTTTGAATTCCAAAACGGTCATTTAGCATTTTTACACCTAAATTGTAATGTAAATTATCAATATAAAAAGAAATAACGCCCAATCTGTTGCGGTGTTGCCCTGCTAATATTTTGATATTTTCAATAGAACTCAATGTCTCAAAGATATAATCAACCAACTCATGTTCACGATCTAAAATATTTTGAACTCCCATTTTTTCTTTCAACTGAATTGCTAGTGCTGTTTTAATTACTTGCAAAAATCCGGGAGTTCCTCCATCTTCCCTATCTTCAATATTGTCTATATACTTATGTTCTCCCCAAGGATTTGTCCAGCTAACGGTTCCCCCTCCCGGACAATCAGGAACATTGTTTTTGTACAAATTTTGATTGAAAATTAAAACCCCGGAAGTTCCGGGTCCGCCTAAAAACTTATGTGGAGAAAAGAAAATAGCGTCCAAATAACTCTCCGAATCTTCCGGATGCATATTAATCGAAACATAAGGACCTGAACAGGCAAAATCCACAAAACAAACTCCGTTATTTTGATGCATAAGTTTAGCCACTTCATGGTAAGGAGTTTGGATACCTGTTACATTGGAACATGAAGTTATTGAAGCAATTTTAAAAACCCGATCTTGGTATTTCTCAAGTAATTTTTGTAATTCATTTAAGCAAAACAAACCATCTGCATTTGCCGGTATTACTTCTACGTCTGCTATTGTTTCCAACCAAGAGGTTTGATTGGAATGGTGTTCCATATGTGAAATAAAGACTATAGGTTTTAAAGCTTGGGGAATGGTAGTAAACTCCTTTAAATTTTCTGGAATTCGCAAACCTAATATACGCTGAAACTTATTTACCACTCCAGTCATTCCCGTACCATCGGTTATTAATACATCATTAGAATTAGCATTAACATGTTTCTTTATGATACTACGGGCTTCGTGATAGGCTAAAGTCATAGCTGTACCCGTAATGGTCGTCTCGGTATGTGTATTGGCTACAAAGGGTCCAAACTGTTGCATTAACTTTTCTTCAATTGAACGATATAATCTTCCACTTGCAGTCCAATCAGTATAGATAATTTTTTGTTTTCCAAATGGGGAAACAAACTCTTGATTAATCCCAATTATTTCTGACCGAAAAGCATCAAAATACTGTTCAAGTTGTGTTTTTGTAACTGTAGAGACCATGATTTATTTTTTGGTAAAAGTACAAATATTAATGTTTTAATTTCTGGCAACAATTTGATTGATTTCTTCAATAAATCGAACCGCCAAGGCATCGGCTTCATTTTGTGTTGGGGCTTCAGTGTAAATGCGAATAATGGGCTCTGTATTTGATTTTCGCAAATGAATCCATTCTGTTGGAAAATCAATTTTCACCCCATCAATTGTGGAAATTTGTTCGTTTGTATATTTATTGGTCATTGCTATCAGAATAGCATCCACATCAATTTCTGGAGTCAATTCAATTTTGTTTTTGCTCATGTAATAGTGTGGATACGAAGCACGAAGTTCGGCCACTGTTACATCCAAATTGGCTAAATGCGTCAAAAACAAAGCCACTCCCACCAAACTATCCCGACCATAATGCGACTCCGGATAAATGATTCCACCATTCCCTTCGCCACCAATAATGGCGTTTGTTGCTTTCATCAATTCTACCACATTTACTTCGCCAACCGCACTGGCTTGGTATTTTCCGTTGTGTTTTTCGGTAATATCGCGTAAGGCTCTTGACGAGGACATATTAGAAACCGTATTTCCGGGGGTTTTACTTAACACATAATCGGATACGGCAACCAAAGTATATTCTTCTCCAAACATTTCGCCATCATTTGAAATAAAAGCCAAACGATCGACATCCGGGTCCACTACAATACCAAAATCGGCATTTTCTTTTACCACCAATTCGCAAATATCGCCTAAATGTTCTTTCAAGGGTTCCGGATTGTGTGGGAAATGTCCATTAGGTTCGCAGTATAATTTTACAACTTCTACGCCCATTTGCTCCAATAATTTGGGAATTATAATTCCACCCGAAGAATTGACTCCATCAACCACCACCTTAAATTTTCGTTTAGCAACTGCTTCGGCATCTACCAAAGGTAAATTTAAAACCTCATCAATGTGAATATCCATGTAAGCATCATTTACGGTAATTTCACCTAAACTATCTACATCCGAAAAATCAAATGCTTCATTTTCAGCAATTTCTAAAATTACAGCTCCTTCAGCACCGCTTAAAAATTCACCTTTTGCATTCAATAATTTCAACGCATTCCATTGTTTCGGATTGTGTGAAGCGGTTAAAATAATTCCGCCATCTGCTTTTTCCAAGGGAACAGCAATTTCAACTGTTGGCGTTGTAGAAAGTCCTAAATCAATCACATCAATTCCTAATCCAATCAACGTATTAACCACTAAATTATGAATCATTGGACCGGAAATTCGGGCATCCCGACCAATTACAACTTTAAGTTTCGAATCACGGATTTCGGATTGAGAATTTTTTAAAAAAGTTCCATAAGCCGAGGCGAATTTTACGGCATCAACCGGTGTTAGGTTATCGCCAACATTACCTCCAATAGTTCCTCTAATTCCGGATATCGATTTTATAAGTGTCATTACTCTACTCAAATTTTATGTTAGGGTTACAAAGATAAAGAATTGCATATTTCTATTTCGGATTTAAAATTTAAAAAATACAGTATATTTTCTTAATTTAGGCAAATGAATTTTCTGGCACACATCTATCTTTCCGGTAAAAACGAACTGATACAACTTGGCAACTTTATGGCCGACGGCATTCGTGGTAACGATTATTTGAATTATCCCCCGGAAGTTCAAAAAGGAATTATTTTACATAGAGCTATTGATACCTTTACCGATGCTCATCCCATTTTTAGAAAAAGCAAACACCGATTGCATGAAAAATACGGACACTATTCCGGAGTCATCATCGATATTTTTTATGACCATTTTTTGGCTAAGAATTGGCAGCTTTATTCTAATGAATCCTTAGAAAAAGTAGCTCATGATTTTTATGAAAATTTACGCAAACATTATGAAATCTTAACCGATCGAACCAAAGGAATGATGCCCTACATGATAGCCCGAAATTGGTTGGTAAGTTATGCTTCAATAGAAGGATTATCGATGATTTTATTTCAAATGGATCATCGAACCAAAAACCGAGTTGCTATGTATGAATCTATTAACGAACTTAAAGCATTTTATACCGAATTTGAAGAAGAATTCACCACTTTTTTTGAAGAATTACAAGTCCATTGCAACGAAAAATTAGCTTCTATATGAGAATTATTTACAGTCTTTTCATATTGCTTTTATTGGGATGCAAATCGGAGCAAACTATTACCCCAACCGGATTAGTTGCCAAAAAAGCTATGGTGGTTTCTGCACGAGAAGAAGCCTCTCAAATTGGAATAGAAATTCTAAAACAAGGCGGAAATGCGTTTGATGCGATGATTGCAACCGAATTAGCTTTGGCTGTTGCCTATCCCTATGCCGGAAATATTGGCGGTGGCGGATTTATGGTGTATCGAAAAAATAATGGCGAAATAGGTAGTTTAGATTACCGTGAAAAAGCTCCATTGGCCGCTACTGCAACTATGTTTTTGGATGAAAACGGAAATGTAATTAAAGGTTTAAGTACCGAATCTGCCAAGAGTGTTGGAGTTCCGGGAACAATTGCCGGCGTTTTTGCTGTGCATGAAAAATTTGGTACGCTCACCATAGAAACCATTTTAAAACCAGTCATCGAATTAGCCCGAAAAGGAGTTGTAGTAACCCAAAAACAAGAAGAACGATTGCACAAATATCGTGAGGCAATTGTTAAAGCAAATGGCTATAAAACTCTGTTTTCCAAAGTTTTTAAAGAGAAAGATACTATAAAATATTGGGCTTTAGCTAATACGTTGGAACAGATTGCCCAAAACGGTAGAGATGAATTTTACAAAGGTGAAACGGCCAAAACTTTAGTCAATTATATTCAATCGAAAGGTGGAATAATTACACTTAAAGATTTAGAAAAATACGAAGCCGTTTGGCGGCAACCCATTACCTTTCAATACAAAGATTATAAACTCATTTCAATGGCTCCACCCAGCAGTGGAGGAATCACTTTAGGTCAAATTTTAAAAATGATTGAACCGTATGATGTGCACACTTTTCAGCATAATTCTGAAAAATACATTCAACTTTTGGTAGAGGCAGAACGACTTGCTTATGCAGACAGAAATCATTTTTTGGGCGATCCGGATTTTGTAAAAATTCCAAGCAAAGAACTTTTGGATGATGAATATCTAAAAAACAGAATGTCAACTTTTTCGTTTAATGAGGCTACCAAATCAAGTGAAATTTCGCATGGAAACATTCAGTTTTCCGAAAGTATGGAAACCACCCATTATTCCATAGTTGATTCTTTTGGTAATGCTGTTTCCGCTACCACAACTATAAATGATGCGTATGGCTCAAAATTATATTGCGATGAATTAGGCTTTTTTCTAAACAATGAAATGGATGATTTTTCTGCCAAACCGGGCGAACCTAATATGTTTGGACTAACCGGTTCCGAAGCGAATAGCATTGCTCCTCAAAAAAGGATGTTGAGTTCGATGACGCCAACAATTGTAGAAAAAAACGGAAAGCTTTTTATGGTTTTAGGAACTCCGGGTGGTTCAACCATTATCACATCCGTTTTGCAAACGTTTTTAAATGTGGCCGAGTTTAACATGAGTATGCAAGAAGCGGTGAACGCTCCTCGTTTTCATCACCAATGGTTGCCCGATGAAGTCATTTTTGAACCCAATTGTTTTTCATCCAATTTGTTGGAATCATTAAAAAAGAAAAAATATCTCATCAACGAAAAAGCCACACCAATTCTCGGAAAAGTGGACGCCATTCTCGTTCTTCCGAATGGAAAATATGAAGGTGGTGCCGACAAAAGAGGTGATGATAAAGCCGTTGGTTTCTAATTAAATTTTAATTTTGTTTCGAAAAAAAGAAGTCTATGCCGAACAGTAAAAAATCACCTTTTAAAAACGCTATCCGAAAAAATTTCAGAAGGCTGGAAGGATTTATTTTTTACTTAAAATCATTTCTATCACCTCGTCAGTTTATTTATTTGGCTTGTTTTTTAGTAGGAGTTTCAGCTGCAATTGCTGTTATTGTATTGAAAACATTTGCTCACTGGGTGTATATTTTTGCACAATACATTGATTCTATTTTACATTTACCTTACAGTAATAGTACCTTACCCATCATTGGAATTGTGCTTACTGCTTTTGTGGTAAAAAAAGTATTAGACGGTTCCATTGAAAAAGGGACTTCGCAAATCATGTACGCGGTAGCAAAAAAGTCAGGTATCCTACCTAAAAAACAAATGTATGCTCAAATTATAACGAGTTCGCTAACCGTTGGTATGGGTGGTTCGGCTGGATTGGAGTCGCCAATTACCATAACCGGAGCTGCGTTTGGCAGTAATTTTGCTCAAAATTATCGATTAAGTTATAAAGACAGAACGCTACTTTTGGCGTGTGGAGTGGCTGCCGGAATTTCTGCCGCCTTTAATGCTCCCATCGCCGGAGTACTTTTTGCCATTGAAGTGGTTTTAATGGATGTGAGTATCACAGCATTCATTCCTATTATGATTTCCTCAGCAACAGGTGCAATAGTTTCCACAATATTATTGAAAGAAGAAATTTTATTTTCGTTCAGTAAACAATTGAGTTTTGATTATCACAATTTACCTTTTTATGTTTTATTAGGCGTTTTTGCCGGATTTGTTTCCATCAATTATGCCCGTACTTTCCGTAAAATTGAACACTATTTTGAAAAATTAAAAATAAAACCCATCCGAAAAGCTTTGTTTGGAGCTTTCATGTTGGCAATACTTATTTTCTTTTTTCCCACTTTATTTGGTGAAGGGTATGAAAGCATCAAAATATTAGCCAACTCCAATCCGCAACAAATATTAGACAATACAGTTTTGCAACATTTCAAAGAAAACAGTTGGATTTTGCTCCTTTTTGTTGGAGCTACTATGCTCATTAAAGTATATGCCACGAGTATTACCATTGGAAGTGGCGGAAACGGGGGCAACTTTGCTCCTTCCCTATTTGTGGGTTCGTATTTGGGTTTTGTAGTGGCTACATTTTTCAATCAAATAGGGTTTAAACTTCCGGTAAGTAATTTTACATTGGTAGGTATGGCCGGGATTTTAAGTGGATTGTTTCATGCTCCGCTTACTGCTATTTTCTTGATTGCAGAAATTACGAGTGGTTATAGTTTGATGGTCCCACTCATGGTGGTTTCGTCCATTAGCTTTGCTATTTCTAAACGGTATGAACCGTATTCGTTTGACATTAAAAATTTGGCTGCTAAAGGCGATGTGTTTACAGAAGACCGAGATCGAAATATTCTTTCAAGTATTACACCTTCAAACCTTATTAGAACCGACATTCAAACGTTAACAGTATCGAATTCATTGGATGAACTAGTACAAAAATTGTCTAGTCATAATCAAACCGTTTTTCCGGTGGTTAATGATAAAAAAGAGTTGATAGGTATCGTTAATTTTGAAGAAATCAGACCCTATTTATTCAACAGTTATAAAGTTAAATTTACTCCATTACAGGATATTATGCGTCCCCCAAAAGAGCAAATCAACTATGATGAAACAACAGATACCATCATGGAAAAATTTGATCGATCGCAGGAAGATTTCCTTCCGGTTTTAAAAAATAATCAAGTGATTGGATTGTTATCCAAAACCGCAATTTTAGAAGCGTATCGTGTTCGATTGAAGAATATGATTATTGAATAAATTTTTTAATATCGGATAGAATATTTTTTTTATCCAACCGATAATAGTATCTTTGTTCTATTATGTGGAATATTGATACATCATACCGACCCGAATTTCAATCGACATTTGACCGATTGTATGATAAATTGGCTGTTTTAAATCAAAGCAGACCATTGCCTTCTATTGCTTTACAAAAAATCAAGGAATCTTTAACGATTGAATGGACGTATAATTCAAATAGTATTGAAGGAAACACGTTAACTCTTCGTGAAACGCAAATGGTTTTACAAGAAGGAATAACCGTAAAAGGAAAATCACTTCGAGAACATTTTGAAGCCAAAAACCATGAAAAAGCGATTGACTATTTGTATTCCTTAGTGCATGAAAATTATACTT
>JANJWE010000227.1 GCA_024709705.1 Flavobacterium sp.
CCAGCTTCAAGAACCAATTGACAAGCTTCGGGAATGGTCATGAAATACCTTATTATTTCCGGATGCGTAATCGTTATGGGGCCTCCTTCCTGAATTTGTTTTGTAAAAAGGGGCACTACCGATCCATTTGATCCCAGAACATTTCCAAATCTCGTAGTTATAAATTTTGTGTAATTATCAGAAGATTTTTTTCTATTTTTAAAATGAAGGGATTGAACATACATTTCTGCAATTCTTTTACTGGCTCCCATAACACTACTTGGATTAACTGCTTTGTCTGTAGAAATCATTACAAATCTCTCTACTTTAAACTTAAGAGCTAAGTCGGCAAGGTTTTTAGTGCCTTGAATGTTTGTAAAAACGGCTTGTGACGGATTATCTTCCATTAATGGAACATGTTTATAGGCTGCTGCATGGTAGACTACATCAGGTTTTGAAACCTTAAATAGATGTTCTAAAAATTCGTAGTTTCGGATATCTCCAATTATAGTCTTGACTTGAACAGACTGATTAAGTTGGGCAATTTCTATAGATAAATTATGGAGTGGAGTTTCAGCTTGATCAATCAAAACCAAGGTATCCGGTTTAAAACTCAACACTTGTCTTACAATCTCGCTTCCGATGGAACCGGCCGCACCGGTAATCATAACTTTTTTTTGCTGTAACTGTGAAGAAATTCCTTTAGTATCTAAAACAATAGGTTTTCGTTCGAGTAAATCTTGAATTTCAAAATTCTTAATGTTTTTTGAAATTTCGTTTTTATTTTCCCAATCTGCTACAAGAGGAATTGTATAAACCTTATAATTGTATTCCAAACATTCTTCTACTATTTGCGAGCGTTCTTCTTTATTCAAACTTTTATCGGCAATAATTAAGGCTTCGGATTTGTAAAGTCTCATAATTACCGGAATCCGTCTTTTAAGGTGTAAAATGGGTAAATCAAGAATCCTTTTGGTATTATTTTGATTTTTTTTATCAATAAAGCCAATTATTTTGAATCGTTGCGGAACTTCAGATTTTAAAGCATTGGCTACTGCAATAGCATTTGCATCGGTACCATATATTAAAACTTTCTCTTTTTTGGTATCATTTACAGCGTTGAAATACCTTTCAAAAACTTGTTTTACTACAACGCGATAAAAAAACAACAAACTAAATGATAATACAGCGTGGATAAAAATTCCGGTATTTAAAAATAGTTTTTCGTAGTTATTTAAAACCGAAATAAAATTGACAACTACAAAAGTAATTAGCGTAGCCGACTGAGAAAAGAATATCTTTAATGCATCAATGTATGAAGAATGCCTTATTATTCCGGAATAGGTTCTAAACATCCAAAAATAAAGAATGTTTACCAACAAATACACTATTGAACCTATAGCATAGTATTTTTCGTTTATGTAGTTTAGTTTAATTCCGCTAAGTAACAAGAAAGTTACAATTCCTGAAAAAACCACAATAAATACATCCAAAAGAAGTACTACCCATCGTGGTAGATACCCTAGGTTTTTAAAGCTGAAATCTAATCTTATATTAGAAAACAAGCTTCTTAAATCTTTTGCTAACTGATACTTCTGTTTCAAAACTTGGAGATACTCAAAATAAACGAGTAAATATACTAATTATAAAATCTTAAAAAAATCTTAAAATAAAAAAACATTTATTTTTTCTTTAATTCGAGCTCTATCCGCTTCATTTAAATTAGAACCTGAGGGCAAACAGAGTCCGTTTTCAAATAAATGCTGTGAAACATTTCCACCAAAATAGGGATACTTTTCAAAAATAGGTTGCAAATGCATCGGCTTCCATAGAGGTCTGGATTCAATAGAGAATCGATCTAAAAATTCACGTAACTTGGTAGAAGTATGTTGTTTTTCATTAGTTTCAAAAACAACACAACTCAACCAATGATTAGAATAAAAATCAGTGCTAGGTTCGCTAAAAACCTTTACAAACCTATGTTTTTCAAACAAATGAACATAAAATTCATGCATAGCTCTACGTTTACTGATATGACTGTCTAAAACTTCCATTTGGCCTCTACCAATACCGGCACAAATATTACTCAGTCTGTAATTGTAACCTATTTCACTATGCTGATAATGGGGTGCGTTATCTCGAGCTTGTGTAGCCAGAAAAACGGCTTTTTCTTTTAATTCTTTATGAGGAACAACCAATGCTCCCCCACCGGATGTGGTTATAATTTTATTTCCATTGAAAGAGAGAACGCTTAACGTTCCAAAAGTACCACACTTTTGATTTTTATATGAACTCCCTAAAGCCTCTGCACTGTCCTCAAGAATTGGAATTTCATATTTTTCGGAAATAGCTTGTAAGGCTTCAACTTGAAAAGGCATTCCGTAAAGGTGTACAGCTACAATTGCTTTGGGTTTAATACCTTTTGCCATCCTTTTTTTAATAGCTTCTTCTAAAGCATTGGGACACATATTCCATGTTTTTATTTCACTATCAACAAAAACAGGAGTAGCACCCAAATACAAAATGGGATTGGCTGATGCCGAAAACGTCATACTTTGACAGATTACTTCATCTCCGGCTTTTACCCCCAAAAGAATAAGACCTAAATGAATAGCTGCGGTACCTGAACTTAAGGCTGCAACAAATTTATCTTGCCCTAAATATTGTTCTAAATCCAATTCGAAGCCTGTAACATTGGGTCCTAAAGGGGCTACCCAATTGGATTGAAATGCTTCGGCTATATAATTTTGTTCGGTTCCACCCATATGAGGTGATGATAACCAAATTTTTGAAAACTCCATTTTGCTAAATTGAATTAAATTTTATTATTTTTCCTGGGTTACCTACAACCACAGCATAATCCGGAACATCTTTTATAATCACAGCACCGGCACCAATGGTTGCCCATTTTCCAATGGTTACATTTTGAATTATAGTACTACCTATACCTACATGAGTGCCTTCTCCGATAGTTACATTACCGGCAAGAGCCACTCCAGGAGATATGTGTACAAAATCGGCTATAGAACAATCATGTTCAATTATAGAACCTGTGTTTAAAATGCAATGTTTACCTACCTTAACATTTGGATTTACCAATACGCCAGCCATAACAACAGTACCTTCATCTAAACTGGAATTTGAAGATATCACAGCAGAATGATGAATCGCTTTAGCGTAGGATACTTGAAGACTAGATACAATATTTTTACGAACCCTATTATTTCCAACGGAAACAATGAGTTGACTGTGGGAATCTAATTTTATAGCATTTCTATTTAAAACCGGAATTTGAAGTAATTTTTCAAATTTAGGTGAATCGTCAATAAAAATTAATGCAACATCTGTTTGGTTATTAAAGATTTCTGCAATTACTTTTCCGTGACCACTTGCTCCATACAATACAATCTTAGTTTCCATTAAAAGGCTCTATTGTGGCTGCATCGGCAGCATTTATACCTTCCTTTTTTAAAACTTTTAAAACTGTTTTAAAAAGGATTTTCATATCTAAAGTAAAAGAAATATGATCTACATACCATACATCATATTCAAATTTTTGATCCCAAGAAATAGCATTTCTCCCATTAACTTGTGCCCATCCTGTAATTCCGGGTTTGACTTCATGCCGCCTGTTTTGAAAATCATTATACAAATGTAGATAATGTGTTAGTAAAGGCCTTGGCCCAATTAAACTCATATCACCCAAAAGGACATTAAACAATTGTGGAATCTCATCCAAGGAAGTTTTTCTAACAAATGAGCCTATAGTTGTAAGACGATCAGCATCGGGAAGTAATTTACCGTTAATATCTTTTTTATTATTCATTGTTTTAAATTTCACAATGGTAAATATTTTTCCATGTAAACCGGGTCTTTTCTGTAAGAAAAAGGGGTTGCCTTGATAAGACAAGAATAATAAAAAAGTTAGGATGAGAAAGATGGGAATGAGAAAAATCAGTCCCAAAAATGAAAAAAGAAAATCAAAAATTCTTTTGATAAAATTTCTATACATCAACAGTGTATTAATTACATGGGGTAAAAATACTAATTTAAAATTAAGTTGATGGTAAGAAAAGTAGTCAATAAAAAAAAAAGACTCCTCTATTTGAGGAGTCTTCAATTTATTACATTTAAGCTTGACCCGTTGGACCAAAATTTAAAGGAATCTGAGGCTGATCAGAATCTTTAATTTCACCATGAGCCATTTCAAAACGGTGAATATTTTCACCCAATGCCTTTAATAATCTTTTGGCATGCTGTGGAGTCAATATAATTCTGGACTTTACTTTTGCTTTGGGAACACCCGGCATTAAAGTAACATAATCCAAAACAAACTCTGATGCTGAATGATTAATAATAGCTAAATTGGAATAAATACCATCTGCTACCGTTTCATCTAGCTCAATGTTTATTTGCCCTTGTGATTGGTTATCGCTCATACTGATTAATAATTATATTCTTCTTTTGCAGCCATTAACTCATTGTAATCTTCTTTTGAACCTACAATAATATTGTCATATTCTCTCATACCGGTTCCGGCAGGTATTCTGTGACCCACGATTACATTTTCTTTCAAGCCTTCTAAAGAATCTACTTTACCAGCAACAGCTGCTTCGTTTAATACTTTAGTGGTCTCTTGGAATGAAGCCGCAGAAATGAAAGATTTCGTTTGTAACGATGCTCTTGTTATACCTTGAAGTACCGGAGTAGCAGTAGCTGTTATAACATCTCTGGCAACTACCAATTGTTTATCTTCTCGTTTTAACAATGAATTTTCATCTCTCAACTGACGTGGGGTCACCATTTGACCTGGTTTTAAGTTTTGAGAATCTCCTGCATCTTCCACTACTTTCATACCAAATAGTTTATCATTTTCAATGATAAAGTCTTTTGTGTGAACCAGTTGCTCTTCAAGGAAAAGCGTATCTCCCGGATCTTCAACACGTACTTTACGCATCATTTGACGGATAACTACTTCAAAGTGTTTGTCATTAATTTTTACCCCTTGCAAACGGTAAACTTCTTGAATTTCGTTAACCAAATACTGTTGAACAGCAGATGGCCCTTGAATTCTAAGAATATCTTCCGGTGTAATTGCTCCATCAGATAATGACATACCGGCTTTAACAAAGTCGTTCTCTTGAACCAAAATTTGATTGGAAAGTTTAACCAGGTATTTTTTAACTTCACCAAACTTAGATTCGATGATAATTTCTCTGTTACCTCGTTTTATTTTTCCAAAAGAAACGACACCATCAATTTCGGATACTACGGCTGGGTTTGAAGGATTACGAGCTTCTAAAAGTTCTGTAATTCTTGGTAAACCTCCTGTAATATCGCCTGCTTTTGAAGAACGACGTGGAATTTTAACTAAAATTTTACCTGCTTTAATTTTCTCACCATCGTCTACCATTAAGTGAGCCCCTACCGGTAAGTTATAACTTCTAATTAACTCTCCGTCTTTACCGTAAATCAATAAAGTTGGAATTAATTTTTTGTTTCTTCCTTCCGAAATTACTTTCTCTTGGAAACCGGTTTGCTCATCAATTTCAACTTGGAAAGATTGACCTTGTTCTAAATCTTCATAAGCGATTTTTCCGGTAAATTCAGAGATGATAACCCCGTTGTAAGGATCCCATTTACAAATAGTAGTTCCTTTGTCAACAGATTGTCCGTCTTTAACATAAATAGTAGAACCGTAAGGAATGTTATGAGTATTTAATACAATACCTGTGTTTTCGTCTACCAATTTCAATTCGGTTGAACGAGAAATAACAATATCGATTGCATTTCCTTCTGCATCTTCCCCTTTAACGGTTTTTAAATCATCTATTTCAAGTCTTCCTTTGAAACGTGTTACAATACTAGATTCTTCAGACATACCTCCAGCAACCCCACCAACGTGGAATGTACGGAGAGTTAGCTGAGTTCCTGGCTCTCCAATAGATTGGGCAGCAATTACACCAACAGCCTCCCCTTTTTGAGTCATTTGACCGGTAGCTAAATTTCTACCGTAACATTTGGCACAAATTCCTTTTTCAGCCTCACAAGTTAATGGAGAACGTACTTCAACTTTTTCTACCGGAGAAGCCTCAATAGCTTTCATGATAGACTCTGTGATTTCTTCACCACCGTGAACCAAAACTTCAAGGTTTAGCGGGTTGATTACATCTTGCAACGCTACGCGTCCTAAAATTCTCTCCCCTAATGTTTCTACAATTTCTTCATTTTTCTTTAAAGCGGTTACTTCTATACCACGTAACGTTCCACAGTCAACAGAGTTAACAATAACATCTTGAGATACGTCATGTAATCTACGAGTTAAGTATCCTGCATCGGCCGTTTTAAGAGCTGTATCGGCAAGACCTTTACGAGCACCGTGAGTAGAAATAAAATATTCAAGAATTGAAAGACCTTCCTTAAAGTTAGAAAGAATAGGGTTTTCAATAATTTCACCACCACCAGCAGTTGATTTTTTGGGTTTAGCCATCAAACCACGCATACCGGTTAACTGACGAATCTGTTCTTTAGAACCCCTTGCTCCAGAATCAAGCATCATATATACCGAGTTGAAACCTTGTTGGTCTTCACGAATATTTTTCATGGCCAATTCGGTTAACAAAGCATTTTTAGAAGTCCAAACATCAATTACTTGATTGTATCTTTCATTGTTTGTAATCAATCCCATGTTATAGTTCATGGTAATAGCATCTACTTCCTCTCTGGCATCGGCTATTAATTCTTCTTTTTGGTGTGGGATAATAATATCTCCTAAGCTGAAAGACAAACCTCCACGGAAAGCGAATTTATAACCCATATCTTTCATATTATCTAAGAAAGCTGCTGTAGTAGGCACATTGGTTACAGACAAAATTCTTCCAATGATATCTCTCAACGATTTCTT
>JANJWE010000288.1 GCA_024709705.1 Flavobacterium sp.
TCGCGTAAATACACATTTCCGTTTTGATGTTTAACGATGATATTTTCTAAGTCGGATGGTTTTTTGATTTCACCAATTACACGAATATTCTTTTTAACGCCGTTTGCCGTCACACTTCCACCGGAAACGGTTTTGTTTTCAAATCGAACATTATTTATAATGTCGTCAAAACTCACTTGAGCGGCAGCCATTTTGTACATATCCACCGCAATTTCTACCTCTTTATCTTCGGCACCTCGAATGGCAGCCTCTTTGATTTGGGGTAATCGCTCAATACGTTCTTCTAAATATTCGGCATATTCTTTTAGTTTTTCGGAGGTAAAATCACCGGTTAAATTGATGTTTAAAATCGGAACTTCTTCGGCAATATTTAAATCGAAAACATTGGGTTCTACTTTTCCACCTCCGTCAATGGTTGGCCATTCGGTGTCCGATTTAACTCGGTCTACTTTATCTTTAACCTTTTGTTTGGCATCTTCAACTGAAATGTCTTCGTCAAATTCTACCAAAATCATCGAATAATCCTCAAGGGTATTAGAGGTAATTTTGGTAACTCCCGAAATATTATTGAATTCTTCCTCTAAAGGTTTGGTTATCAGTTTTTCTACATCCTCTGCTGAATTTCCGGGATTTATGGAACTTACATAAATTTTGGTTTCAATGATTTCCGGGAAACTTTCTCGCGGCATGGAATAATACGATATCAATCCACCAATCAATAGAATGGCAGTAATGACATACACCGTCATTTTATTATTAATTGCCCAAGTTGAAATGGCAAATTCTTTTTGTATCTTGTTACTCATTGGAGATTTGATTATGCGTTTGATTATTGAATTACTTCAACGGTGATTCCGTCTTTTAAAGATTTTGCACCCTCAGTTACCAGAGTTTCACCTGCACCCACTCCGGCTTTTACTTCTACATAAGCCCCGGAGGTGTAGCCCAATTCGATTTTCTTTTGGGTTACTTTGGTAGTATTGTCTTTGCCTATGTTGCCTGTGGTGTAGATTACTTTGCTGCCATCAGCTGTTTCTTGTACAATATTTTCAGGAATTAAAATAGCTTTAGGGTTTTTGTAGTCTTCGATCTTCAATACAGCTACTTGGTTGGGACGCAATAAATTATCCGGATTCGGGAGAGCAATTTCAATGCTGAAAGTTCGGTTGTTCGGATTAATATAATTTCCAACCTGACGTACTTTTCCTTGATACGATTTGCCTAACGCATTTAGAAACACATCAACATTGGCTCCTAATTTCAATTGTGGAATGTAATTTTCGGGTACATTTGCGGATACATACATATTGCTTAAATTCACAATTCTGAATAAATTCATACCGGGAGCTACCACTTTTCCGCGTTCTGTCATCACTTCATCTATGGTTCCGGAGAATGGAGCCACCACGTTGGTTTTGTTTAATTGTGATTTGATTTGAGCCACCGCTTTTTGCTGACTTTCCAGCGATGTTTTGGCTTGTAAAAACTGTATTTCAGACCCAATTTTTTGGTCCCAAAGATTTTTTTGACGTTCAAAAGTGGTTTTAGCTAAGGCTAATTGCGTTTCGGCTTGAGCCAAAGAAGCACTTAATCCGCCATCGTCAATTCGGGCTAAAACTTGTCCTTTAGAAACTTTTTGACCGGCTTTTACAAATACTTGCGTAAGTATTCCGGAAAATTCCGGACTAATGACAATATTTTCTTTGGTATCGACATTACCTTGAATTTCGATGTAATGAGTAAACAAAGTATCTTTTAAAGTTAACGTTTTAACTAAAGGATTTTTTTTGTTTGGATCCAATTCGGCTATGGCTTTATCCAGTTTGGCCAAATCGGCTACCCATTTTTCATATTCTTTGTGAACCAATTCACGTGAAGCTTTAATGCTTTTTAAGTCTTTAGATTTTATAATTTCGTCAACATTGATATCTTTATTTCCGCCGGAGCAAGAAATTAATACAAAAGACAGTATACCTAAGATTATAATTTTTTTCATAAAGTAGAGATTTTTTTTGATTGATTTATTTGGTTTGTCCTATGGCTTTTTCTAAGGCTGCTTTTTTATTGATAACATCAACCATAGATTGTAAATAATTTTGTTGAGCAGTGTACAACTGGCGTTGAGCATCTGTAAAATCGAAACTTGAAGAAAGACCTTCGGTAAACTTAATTTTTTGTTTGCGTTCAATGCGTTCTGCTAAATTCAAATTTTCTTTATTACTCAAATATTGTTCTATGCTAAATTCGTAATCACTTTTGGCATTTTGGTATTGTAATTTTAATTTTTGTTCCGTCTCTTTTTGTTGGTTTTTTGCTTGTTCCAGAGCAATTTTGGCTTGTTGAACTTTGGCTGTTTTTCCAAAACTGCTAAAAATGGGTACATTCAAACTAATACCTAAGTTGGAGTAGTTTAACCATCTTTGATTGGGAGTAAAAAATTGAAATTGATTGCCAAAAGCATTGTATCCAAAATTAACATTGGCAGAAAGAGATGGTAAATATTTGCTTTTTTCCAATTTCATTTCCAAGTTTCTTTGTTCTACAAAAATGCTAGACAATTTATAATCAATATTGTTTTGAATATCAAATAGCGTTCCGGTCAAAGCAGTTGCCAAGTTAGCATCGGTTAGGTCTTCCAGTTTGTCACTTAAGGTAAGCTGGTCTTCTAGTTCCATTCCTAGATTAATTTTGAGCATTTTATAGGCAATTTCTTTTAATCTTCGGGTATAGTTTAAACTACTTTTGATACTTGCCAGTGTTATTTTTAATTGCTCTACATTTTCCTCTTCAATCAAACCATTGGCAAAAGTTTGTTCGGTATCAAAAAGGGTTTTTTCTAAAGTAGCTTTGTTTTTTTCTAAAATAAGGGTGTTTTCTTCTGCTAGTAGAACACTGCCATAAGAGTTAATTATCATTTCACGCACTTCCAAGTCGGTTTTCTTTTTCGAATTTTCGTAAAAACTTAAATAGGTTTTTGAAGCTTGGAGAGCTACAATATAAGAACCGTCGAAAATAAGTTGACTCAGGGTTGAACGAGCCAGCATAGTGTGTTTGGTTCCAAAAGCAACTTCGGCAAATTCACCGGGTTGGCCACCAAAAAATTCTGCCGGGATTAAAGATTTTTGAAGTTCAAAGTTGTTTTGGTAATCCAATCCCGCATTTAATTGCGGTAAACCGGTTGCGGTAGTTTCCCATTTTTTCTTTTTCGCAGCTTCAATGTCTAAACCCGAGTTTTTTGAAGAATAGTTGTATTGAAGTGCATGTTCAATTGCTTGTTCCAAAGAAAGCGAGTATTTTTTTGGGGCTTCTTGTGCTTGTACAAATAGGCAAGACAAGAGAATAATTAAGGTTAATTTCTGCATTTTATTGTGATTGATGATTAATTTGATTTTGTGATAATTTTTCTAGTATTGCCAAACCTTTTTGGGTTACAATGGCTCTTAAATGATAGTCCAAATAGAGTTCTTCTAATAATCTGAAATTATATTTTTCATTCGAAAAAACGGCTTTGTCTTTAATTGCATGCACACACGAGTAGTAAATTCCACAGATGAATTCGATGTCAATTTCTGGGCGATATAATCCAGCTTCAACACCTTTTTTTAAATTATTGACTACGCATTCTTGCATCTTGCAATATTCTTTTCCATGTAAATTTTTATAAATCTTTGGAAAATATTTTTGCAATTGAAAAATAGGTGAAGCCTTTTCATCTTTTAATTTGTGTAAAACAAAATCTTTAATTTCAAATAATTCTTCAATTGCGTTTTTATCCGGTTGACATATCTGATCAATTCCACATGAAATGGTTTCAAACATTTGCATGGTAACAACTTCAACTAAATCATTTTTATTGGAAAAATGTTGGTAAATTGTTTTTTTTGAAATCCCCATTTCATTGGCAATGTCATCCATCGTAACACTTTTAAAACCCAGTGTTAAATACATTTCGGTTGCTTTCTCTATTATTTGTTCTTGCATGCGGTTTTAATTGCAGTAGATTTTTACTACTAAATTTCGGGCAAAAGTATAACGGAAACTTTTAACACCAAAATAGTTTCCAAAGTATTTACAATTATTTAACATTTGTTTTGGTTTTGTCGTTTCGTATATATTTCGGGGTTACGCTTTTTTTGATTTTCTTTGTGATTCATTATTAAAATCAGTTTCATGCAATCTATTGCTACGTATCAAGACTATTTTTTGAAATATTTAAATGAGCAAAATTTTTCCAGAGATCCTAAAAATCTTTACGAACCCATTGACTATATTATGAATTTGGGAGGTAAGCGAATGCGTCCGATTTTAACTCTCATGGCAACAGAAGTTTTTGATGTAGATTTTAGAAAAGCACTTGCGGCTGCTACAGCTGTTGAGGTTTTTCATAATTTTTCACTCGTACATGACGATATTATGGATGATGCTCCTTTGCGAAGAGGAAAGGAAACGGTGCATGAAAAGTGGAACCTCAACACCGGCATTTTGTCTGGAGATGCCATGTTGATTTTGGCTTATCAGTATTTTGAAAATTATGAACCTGTTACTTTTAGAGCCTTAGCCAAATTATTCAGTAAAACGGCTTTGGAAGTTTGTGAAGGTCAGCAATACGATGTAGATTTTGAAACCAGAGATGATGTTAGTATTCCCGAATATTTAAAAATGATTCAATACAAAACCGCTGTATTGGTGGGTGCAGCTATGAAAATGGGTGCTATTGTTGCTGAAACCTCTGAGGAAAATGCCAATTTAATTTATGATTTTGGTTTGAATTTGGGTATAGCTTTTCAATTGCAGGATGATTATTTAGATTGTTTTGGTAATCCGGAAACCTTTGGAAAACAGGTGGGTGGTGATATTATTGAAAATAAAAAAACGTACCTTTACCTCAAAGCGATGCAATTTGCAAAGCCAGAAGAGCAGGAACAATTATTGCATTTATACTCCATTCAGCCTAATGATAATACCGAAAAAATTGAATCGGTTAAAGATTTTTTCAATCAAACCGGAGCTTCCAAAGCGACCCAAAATGCAATTGAAGAATTTACCTTGAAAGCCTTTTCAACATTAGATCAAATGCAAATAGGAGAAGACAAAAAAAAGGTTTTAAGAGCGTTTGGAGAGAAATTGATGAAGCGGGAGGTTTAGTTTCAAGTTAATATCAGGTTTCAAGTTTCAGGTTTCAAGTTGGGAGTAAGAATAATTTTAGGAAAACCCATCAAAAAAATAAGGCATTCAATTCCTTTTTTAAATGCGAATCAAAACTTTGAACCAAATCCATTCAATCATCCCTATTGCTCCGGGGTACGTGTTCTAGTAAAAATTTCAATTAAAAATATAAATGTATCCCATTCCCATATCAACCGACCATCTTTTAACTGAAGCTGAAAAAGAAAATTTGTATCAAAAACTTATCGAACAGCTTAATAAAGATTTTAATTTTGCCAATGAGCCCGTTGATTTTCCATTAAGCACTTCTCCAAATGAATTAAAAATTCAATTGCACGAAAAAATATTTCGACTCATTCAATACAAATTTGCCGAATATTTGAATTTGCTATACATAATTGACGTTTCTGAAGAAGAAGTCAAAAAACTTAACGGTGATGACATTTCCGAATTAGCGGCTGAGGTAGCTTTTTTAATATTAAAAAGGGAATGGCAAAAAGTTTGGTTTAGAAATAAACTCTAACAAACGGCATCCAAGCTTCCGAATACACATTGCGTTCAGCTTTATGCAACACATTGTAACGAACGCCAATAGTTACATTTTCATTGACATATCCTACACCAAAAAACAAGGCCGTATTCCAAAAATTTTCGGTAAAGCCCGAGTTGCTGTATGACGTATTTACCCGGAGCTGTTCGATTTCGGTAGACAATTGTAGTTCAGAAATAGGGTTAACCAACACCACAGTGCTGGCTCCATACAGATAGGACTCAAAAGCATTTTTTTGTCTTATATAGCTCCCTTGTAAACCAAGCCCTAAACTTACATAAGAATTAAAATCATATATCGCTCCCGGAGCCAGAGTTATGTCGGTAAAATTACCTCCAAAAGCCAGCCCCATACCACCTCCAAATCTAACTTTAGACCAAAATGGACTGGGTGAACGCTGAACAGGTGTGTTAAGATTCTGACTTTGAGCTATTTGAGAAGAATATAAAAAGATGGAAATCAATAGAAAAAAAGGGGTTTTGAGGGCAATTTTCATATCTATATCTTTTTAGCAATTTAAAACATAAAAGTATGTAAAAATAAATGAAAGATTATACCATTTATTGTACTTTTGCAAAACTATTTTTAACAAATAAGGTTTATTACTACTAATTATGGATAGGTTTTCCTTTTTAAACGCAGCACACACCCAATTTTTTGCCGATTTATACGAACAATATACCCAAAATCCCGATTCGGTAGAACCGAGTTGGAGAGCCTTTTTTCAAGGTTTTGATTTTGGATTAGAGTCGGCTTCAGATGTTGACCCTGTTACTCAACTGGCCGATTTTTCTGCAAATAATCAAGATTGCAGTTTGGTTTCAGATAAACTACAAAAAGAATTCAATGTTCTCAGATTGATAGATGGATACAGAACACGAGGCCATTTGTTTACTAAAACCAATCCGGTACGAGAAAGAAGAACTTATACCCCGAATTTAGAAATTGAAAATTTTGGGTTATCAAATGCAGATCTGGATACTGTTTTTGATGCGGCTAAAGTAATTGGGAAACAACCTACTACTTTACGTCAAATTTTGACACATCTTCAAAATATGTATTGCCAACATATTGGAATTGAGTATATGCACATGGAAAACCCGATTTTTGTAAATTGGGTACAAGAGCGAATCAATGCCAATGACAATCAGCCTAATTTTACGGCAGACCAGAAAAAACATATACTTGGCAAATTGAATGAGGCGGTTTCTTTTGAAAACTTTCTTCATACCAAATATGTGGGTCAAAAACGTTTTTCTTTAGAAGGAGGAGAGAGTTTGATTCCGGCTTTAGATGCCGTGATTGAATCGGCTGCCGAAAAGGGAGTAGAGCATTTTGTAATGGGAATGGCACACCGCGGCCGTTTAAATACACTTGCCAATATTTTTGGGAAACCTACACAAGATATTTTCTCAGAATTTGATGGAAAAGATTACGATAAAGAATATTTTGACGGTGACGTAAAATACCATTTGGGTTTAACTTCAGAAAGAAAAACAAGTTCCGGTAAAAAAATCAATATCAATTTAGCTCCCAATCCTTCGCATTTGGAAACCGTTGGTGCCGTAATTGAAGGAATTGCCAGAGCCAAACAAGACAAATATTTCCCGGAAGATTTCTCCAAAGTACTACCTATTGCCGTTCACGGCGATGCAGCAGTTGCCGGACAAGGAATTGTATATGAAATCATACAAATGTCGCAATTAGACGGTTACAAAACCGGTGGAACCATTCATATTGTCATCAATAATCAGGTTGGATTTACCACTAATTATTTAGATGCACGTTCGTCAACCTATTGTACCGATATTGCCAAAGTGACATTGTCACCGGTTCTTCATGTTAATGCAGATAATAGCGAAGCGGTGGTTCATGCTATGCTTTTTGCGTTAGATTTTAGAATGACATTTGGTCGAGATGTATTTATTGATTTGTTAGGATATAGAAAATACGGACATAATGAAGGTGATGAACCACGATTTACACAACCTGTTTTATACAAAATCATTGCTCGACATAAAAACCCGAGAGATATTTATGCTGAAAAATTGATTTCTGACGGAATTGTAGATGCAGCATACATCACTAAAATTGAGAATGAATACAAAGCCAAATTAGATGAAAATCTTCAAGCTTCCCGCAAAAAAGATTTAACGATTATCAAGCCTTTTATGCAAGAGGAATGGAAAGGTTTTGTCCAGGTTTCAGATGATGAAATGTTGAAAAAAGTAGACACCAAATACGACAAAAAGAAATTGGACGCCATTTTGGAAACCATTTCTACTTTGCCTTCCGATAAAAAGTTTATCAATAAAATTACTAAGATTGTTTCCGATCGTAAAACCATGTATGAAAATGACACCATCGATTGGGGAACTGCGGAAGCATTGGCTTACGGAACTTTATTAACCGAAGGTTATGATGTGCGTTTATCCGGGCAAGATGTGGAAAGAGGTACCTTCTCACACCGTCATGCCGTAGTAAAAGTGGAAGACAGTGAAGAAGAAGTGGTATTGTTAAACACACTTAAAGATAAAAAAGGAAAATTCAATGTATTCAATTCGTTCCTTTCTGAATATGGTGTATTAGGATTTGATTATGGGTATGCCCTAGCCAATCCGAATGCGTTGACCATTTGGGAAGCTCAGTTTGGTGATTTCTCCAATGGAGCCCAAATTATGATTGACCAATATATTTCATGTGGTGAAGACAAATGGAACAACCAAAATGGTATTGTAATGTTATTACCTCATGGCTATGAAGGTCAAGGAGCAGAACATTCTTCGGCAAGAATGGAGCGTTATTTGCAATTGTGTGCCCGTCATAATATGTATGTGGCCGATTGTACAACGCCTGCCAACTTTTTCCATTTGTTGAGAAGACAAATGAAAACGAAGTTCCGTAAACCCTTGGTGGTGTTTTCTCCAAAAAGTTTGTTGCGTCATCCGCTTTGTGTTTCAACTAGAGAAGAATTGTACAATGGTCAATTTCAAGAAACCATTGACGACCATTCAATAGATAAGAAAAAAGTAAAAACGCTAGTTTTCTGTACCGGAAAATTCTATTATGATATTTTAGCCGAAAGAGAAAACTTAGGTAGAAATGACGTAGCTTTGGTAAGAATTGAGCAATTGTTCCCATTACCTGTTGAACAATTAAAAGCAATTATTGCATCGTATCCCAATGCAGACGATTATGTGTGGGCTCAAGAAGAACCCAAAAACATGGGAGCATATAGCTTTATGTTGATGAATTTTGACTTGGTACCTTGGCGATTGGCTTCGCTGAAAGCCTATGCTGCTCCGGCTGCCGGAAGTCATACTCGCGACAGAAGACGACATGCCGATGCAATACGTATGGTATTTGACAAAAATTTATTTAGATAAAATAATTTGTTTAAAGTTTCAGGTTTCAAGTTAGAAAAACCTGGAACTTTAAACCTGAAACTTTTAAACCAATATTAGACATGATTTTAGAAATGAAAGTTCCCTCTCCGGGAGAATCGATAAAAGAAGTTGAAATTGCAACTTGGTTAGTAAAAAATGGTGATTATGTTGAAAAAGACCAAGCTATTGCTGAGGTGGATTCAGATAAAGCTACTTTAGAACTTCCAGCTGAAGCCAGTGGAATCATTACGCTTAAAGCAGAAGAAGGCGATGCGGTTGCTGTAGGAGCTGTCGTTTGCTTGATTGATACTTCAGCTGCAAAACCAAATGGTGATGCACCCAAAGTAGAAGTAAAAGCAGAAGCACCAAAAGCAGAAGAAAAGAAAGAAGAAGTAAAGGTAGCTCCCGCTCCTGAAAAAACGTATGCTACACAAGCTCCTTCTCCTGCGGCTCGTAAAATTTTAGACGAAAAAAATATTCAACCTTCTGATATTGTCGGAACCGGAAAAGGCGGTAGAATCACTAAAGACGATGCCATGAATGCGGTTCCTTCAATGGGAACACCAACTGGTGGAAATCGTGGTTCAGAAAGAACTAAATTATCGATGTTGCGTCGTAAAGTAGCAGAACGTTTGGTTTCGGCCAAAAACGAAACGGCAATGTTAACCACGTTCAATGAGGTGGATATGACAAATATTTACGCTTTACGTGATCAATATAAAGAAGAATTCAAGGCAAAACACGGTTTAGGTTTGGGCTTTATGTCTTTCTTTACCAAAGCCGTAACAAGAGCTTTACAATTATATCCTGACGTAAATTCAATGATTGATGGTCAAGAGAAAATTTCATATGATTTCTGTGATATTTCAGTAGCAGTATCCGGTCCAAAAGGATTGATGGTTCCGGTAATGCGAAATGCAGAAACGTTATCGTTTAGAGGGGTTGAAGCAGAAATCAAACGTTTGGCTTTGCGTGCTCGTGACGGACAAATTACGGTTGATGAAATGACGGGTGGAACATTCACTATATCTAATGGTGGCGTTTTCGGAAGTATGTTGTCTACTCCAATTATCAATCCACCACAATCCGGAATTCTAGGAATGCATAATGTGGTAGAAAGACCAATTGTAAGAAACGGTCAAATTGTGATTGCTCCGGTAATGTATGTAGCTTTATCTTATGATCACAGATTTATTGACGGACGTGAGTCTGTTGGGTTCTTGGTGGCTGTAAAAGAAGCCTTAGAAAACCCGGTAGAAATTTTGATGGGCGGAAATGCAAATAAGGCTTTAGAATTGTAAAATTTAACTCCACATAATTATACTATCCCATTCATTTGAGTGGGATTTTTTGTATGTTACATTGTGTTTACAAAAGGAATGTAAATTTGAATTACTCTTTATAACAATTTTGTATTACCATTGGATTTATTCTTTACT
>JANJWE010000306.1 GCA_024709705.1 Flavobacterium sp.
AAATCAGGAGACGTAGTAAGAGTTATTGCCGGTGATCACAAAGGATCTGAAGGTAAAGTTTTACGTGTATTCATTGATGCAAATAAAGCGATCGTTGAAGGTGTAAACATGGTTTCTGTTCATACAAAACCAAGTGCAAAAAACCCTCAAGGTGGTATTGTGAAAAAAGAAGCACCTATTCAAGTTTCAAATTTATCTTTAATCGATCCTAAATCAAAAAAGGCGACTAAAGTTGGTTTTAAAATCGAAGGTGATAAAAAAGTAAGATTTTCAAAAAAATCTAATCAAGTATTATAGTGATGGCTTATATACCTAGACTAAAAAAAGAATATAAAAGTAGAGTAATTCCTGCTTTGAAAGAAGAATTCGGTTATAAAAACGTTATGCAAGTTCCAAAATTGGAAAAAATCGTAATTAGCCGAGGTGTTGGTGCTGCTGTATCGGATAAGAAATTAGTAGATTATGCAGTAGATGAGTTGACAAAAATTACCGGTCAAAAAGCTTTAGCAACCATTTCTAAAAAGGACGTTGCTTCCTTTAAACTTAGAAAAGGAATGCCAATTGGTGCCAAAGTTACTTTAAGAGGAGAAAGAATGTATGAGTTTTTAGATCGTCTAATAACTTCTTCTTTGCCACGTGTAAGAGATTTTAATGGTATCAAAGCTACAGGTTTTGACGGTAGAGGTAACTACAACTTAGGTATTTTGGAACAAATCATTTTCCCTGAAATTGATATTGATAAAGTAAACAAAATATCAGGTATGGATATTACATTTGTAACCACTGCCAAAACCGATAAAGAAGCAAAATCATTACTAGCAGAATTAGGTTTACCTTTTAAAAAGAATTAATTATGGCTAAAGAATCAATGAAAGCCCGTGAGGTGAAAAGACAAAGAGTAGTTGAAAAATATGCAGAGAAAAGAAAGGCTTTATTAGAAGCTGGAGACTACGAAGCATTGCAAAAATTACCTAGAAACGCTTCACCTGTACGTTTACATAATCGTTGTAAATTAACCGGAAGACCACGCGGATATATGCGTCAATTCGGTATATCACGTGTTACCTTTCGTGAAATGGCAAACCAAGGTTTAATTCCTGGAGTTAAAAAAGCTAGTTGGTAAAAACAAATTTTTAATTGGTTTCAGGTTCATTTGAAATAGTTTCACTTGAAAACCGTTACCGCAAATTCATACATATGTATACAGATCCTATTGCAGATTATCTAACAAGAGTTAGAAACGCAGTGAAGGCGAATCACAAAGTGGTTGAAATTCCTGCCTCTAATCTTAAAAAAGAAATCACAAAGATTTTATTCGATCAAGGATATATCTTGAGTTACAAATTTGAAGATTCTACCGTTCAAGGTACAATTAAAATTGCTCTTAAGTACGATAAAGTTACAAAAGAGCCAGTAATTAGAGATATCCAAAGAATTAGTAAACCGGGTTTACGTAAATATGCAGGTTCTTCTGAACTTCCTAGAATCCTTAACGGTTTAGGTATTGCAATTGTTTCAACTTCTAAAGGTCTTATGACTGGTAAACAAGCTAAACAATTGAATGTAGGTGGAGAAGTAATTTGTTACGTATACTAAAAAAAAGACTGAACGATGTCAAGAATAGGTAAAAATCCCATTGTAATTCCAGCCGGTGTAACTCTAGAAGTTAATGAAGGTGTGGTTACAGCTAAAGGAAAATTAGGTCAACTCACTCAGGAATATTCCGATGTTACTGTTAAAGTTGAAGATGGTCAGGTTATTGTTGAAAGATCATCTGATCACAAAGATCATAGAGCAAAACACGGTTTGTATAGAGCCTTAATCAGTAACATGATAACAGGTGTTTCAACCGGTTTTACAAAAGAATTAGAGTTAGTGGGTGTGGGTTATAGAGCATCAAATCAAGGTCAAAAATTAGACTTGGCTCTTGGTTTTTCTCACAACATTGTTTTAGAAATTGCTCCAGAAGTTAAATTGGAGACTATTTCTGAAAAAGGTAAAAACCCCATTGTGAAACTAACCTCACACGATAGACAACTTTTAGGTCAAGTAGCCGCTAAAATTAGAGGTTTCCGTAAGCCTGAACCTTACAAAGGAAAAGGTGTTAAGTTCGTAGGTGAAGTATTAAGAAGAAAAGCAGGTAAATCAGCTTAAAAATTAAGATTATGTCATTAACAAAATCTGAGAGAAGACAGAGAATTAAGTTCAGAATCAGAAAGATTGTAAGCGGAACTGCTACAAAACCAAGACTTTCTGTATTTAGAAGCAACAAAGAAATCTATGCACAATTGATAGATGACTTAAACGGAGTAACTTTATTAGCCGCATCATCTAGAGACAAAGATGTGGATGCAAAAGGTACAAATGTTGAAGTTGCTCAAGCAGTAGGTAAATTGGTTGCTGAAAAAGCATTAAAAGCCGGTATTGATACCGTAACTTTCGATAGAGGAGGTTATTTATATCACGGACGTATTAAATCATTAGCTGAAGGAGCGAGAGCTGCCGGACTTAAATTCTAAGAAATTATGTATAGTAAATACAAAAATGTAGAGTTAGTAAAACCTAGCGGTCTTGAATTGAAAGATCGTTTGGTAAGTGTAAATCGTGTTACCAAAGTAACAAAAGGAGGTAGAGCCTTTGGTTTTTCTGCTATTGTTGTTGTTGGTGATGAAAACGGAGTAGTGGGTCACGGATTAGGAAAATCTAAAGATGTTTCTGAAGCTATTGCAAAAGCAGTAGAAGATGCAAAGAAAAATTTGGTGAGAATTCCTTTAAGTGGTCAGTCTGTTCCTCACGAACAAAAAGGTAAATTTGGTGGTGCTCGTGTTTTCTTAATGCCTGCATCTCATGGTACAGGAGTTATTGCCGGTGGTGCTGTTCGTTCAGTTCTTGAATCGGTAGGTATTCACGATGTATTGTCAAAATCTCAAGGTTCTTCAAACCCACACAACGTGGTGAAAGCTACTTTTGATGCATTACTTCAAATGAGAAGTGCTCATACAGTTGCCAAACAAAGAGGAATTTCTTTAGAGAAAGTATTCAAAGGTTAATATACAAGGAAATTATGTCAAAAATTTTAGTAAAACAAGTAAAAAGTCAAATCAACTGTCCTCTTACACAAAAGAGAACTTTGGTTGCTTTGGGTCTTAAAAGATTAGGACAAGTAGTAGAGCACGATAATACATCGGCTATCCTTGGTATGGTAAATAAAGTTAAACACTTAGTTTCTGTAGAAGAATCTAAATAATATTATTCAAAATGAATTTAAGTAACTTACAACCAGCTGAAGGTTCAACACACAATCAAAATAAAAGATTAGGAAGAGGTGAAGGTTCTGGTAAAGGTGGTACCGCTGCACGTGGTCACAAAGGAGCAAAGTCTCGTTCTGGTTATTCTAAAAAGATTGGTTTTGAAGGAGGTCAAATGCCACTTCAAAGACGTGTACCTAAGTTTGGATTCAAAAATATCAATCGTGTAGATTATCAAGGTGTAAATCTAGATACTTTACAAGCTCTTGTAGACAATGGTGTTGTTACTGATACTGTAGATTTTGCTGTATTAGTAGAAAACCGTTTAGCTACAAAATCAGAATTGGTTAAAGTACTAGGTAGAGGCGAATTAAAAGCCAAATTAAAAGTAACCGCTCACAAATTCACTGCTACTGCAAAAGCTGCTATCGAAGCTGCGGGAGGTGAAGCTGTAACTTTATAATTTACTAACTGTATGAAGAAATTTTTTGAATCACTCGCAAACGTTTGGAAAATCGAAGAACTAAAAAATAGAATTTTAGTTACTTTAGGATTACTTCTTGTATACCGATTTGGTGCACAAGTAACTTTACCTGGTATAGATGCCACAAAATTAGAAGGTCTTTCTTCACAAACAGAACAAGGTATTGGAGGTCTACTGGATATGTTTACCGGTGGAGCCTTTTCACAAGCCTCTGTTTTTGCTTTGGGAATTATGCCTTATATTTCTGCGTCTATCGTGGTTCAATTAATGGGTATTGCAGTACCTTATTTACAAAAACTGCAAAAAGACGGAGAGAGTGGAAGAAAAAAAATCAATCAGATTACACGTTGGTTAACTATTGCTATTACTTTAGTACAAGGTCCAGGTTATATTTATAACTTGTACAGAACCTTACCATCAGAAGCTTTTTTGTTAGGATTTAATTCTTTCTCATTCTTATTCTCAGCTGTAGTTATTTTAGTTACCGGAACCATATTTGCAATGTGGCTGGGTGAAAAAATTACAGATAAAGGAATTGGAAACGGAATTTCTCTTCTTATCATGGTTGGTATTATTGCAAGATTACCAGAAGCGTTCCTTCAAGAATTTGTTTCAACTGTTTCAAAAGATCAAGGAGGTCCTGTGTTACTAGTATTCGAAATTATACTTTGGTTATTGGTTATCATTGCAAGTATTTTATTGGTAATGGCCGTTAGAAAAATTCCGGTACAATACGCTAGAAGAACTGCAGGTGGTGATTTTGAACAAGATATGATGGGTGGAAACAGACAGTTTATTCCTTTAAAGCTTAATGCATCTGGAGTAATGCCAATTATTTTTGCTCAAGCTATCATGTTTATACCTGCTGCCGTTGCTGGTTTATCAAGCTCCGAAACAGCTCAGTCAGTAACAGGAGCCTTTAGCGACATGTTTGGTCTTTGGTATAATTTAGTTTTTGCTTTGTTAATCATAGTTTTTACTTATTTTTACACCGCAATTACAGTTCCAACCAATAAAATGGCAGATGATTTAAAAAGAAGTGGTGGTTTTATTCCCGGTATCAGACCCGGAGTTGAAACTTCAGATTTCCTAGATAAAGTTATGTCTTTAATAACATTTACAGGTTCTATATTTTTATCATTAATTTCCGTTTTTACGGCAGTTGTAGTTAATATTATTGGTGTTCAAAAAAAAATGGGAAAGTTTTTAGGAGG
>JANJWE010000316.1 GCA_024709705.1 Flavobacterium sp.
TTATGTTCGTTGGGAGGATGTTACCGGAGGTTTAGCTGAAGATTGGATGGTAACACCTGCATTTACTGTATCGGCCTCGAACCCGGTTTTGTCTTTCTTTCAAAGACAATCTTTTACTGCGGAATATGGTACAGAATATACCATTCGTGTATCTACAACATCTCAAACTGATCATGCGAGTTTTACTATTGTAAATACGCAAACAGAGGCTGACGTGCCAACAGTAAGAGCTGTAAAAGCAGTTGATTTATCTGCCTACATTGGTCAAACTATTTATGTAGCTTTCGTTATGACCAATGATGATGGAGATACATGGGCTGTTGATGATGTAGATATGATTGCCCCATTACCAGCAGCTCCGGAATGTGCAACTGTAGTTTCTCCTGCTGATGGTGCAATAAATGTGGTGCCTGGTGGAATTACCTTCGCATGGGAACCATCTGCTTCGGGGTCAGCTGCAACTTCTTATGATTTATTTTATGGATTAACCCCAGGGAATGCTACGATATTAGTGGGTAATTATACCACAACTTCACAAGTTATTAATGTAGATGGGTTCAATACGACTTTTTATTGGAAAATAGTACCCAAAAATATTACAGGTAATGCTGTTGGCTGTGTAGAGTGGAGTTTTACAACTTCAGCACCAACTGGATTTTGTCTAGGATCACCTAATGGTCAATTTCCTGCCACTGCATATACTCCAGAAACTTGTGATGGAATTACAGTCAATACAATAGCCACTAATTCTTGGACAGGAGAGTATTCTGTAGTAAACGTTGTTGAAGGTGAGACTTATATTTTTAATAGTTCTGTGGCAACTGATATTGTTACAATTAGTGCTGATAACGGTGTAACTGCAACAGCTTTTGGAACCGCTCCATTAACTTGGGTTTCAACATTGACAGGAACCGTACGTTTTTATTTACACAATAATATAGATTGTGAGACTTCTCAAGTGAGTAGAGTAAAATCAATTGTTTGTGGAATTCCAACCAATGATCAACCGGATTATGTGAATTTACAATTCCCAGGTACAGCAACTATTACCCAAAACTCTACAGTTACTGTTTATGCTCAAATTTATGAAGGTGGTTTAACCGATGTAGAACCAAACATTGTTGGTCAAGCACCAGGAATTACTGCATGGATAGGTGTAAGCCCTGAAGGTGAAAATACAAATCCTGATACATGGACGAATTGGATTCCTGCCACTTGGAATGCCGGAAGTGTAGGTAATAATGATGAATATCAAGCAGATTTAGGAACGGGTTTAACTCCAGGTACTTATTATTATGCATCACGCTTTAGACTGAATAATGGGCCATTTGTTTACGGAGGTTACAGTGCCGGGGGTGGAAATTTCTGGGACGGTACTAGTCATTTATCGGGTGTGTTAACAGTTGAAGAACCACCATTTACAGGTTGTTTGAATGACCCTAATGGATTATGGCCAACGGCTACATTTATACCAGCATGTGCAGGTAGTGTTCAAAATATAACAACTGCAGGTTACGCAGGTGAGTATTCTAATGTACAAGTTGAGAACGGTACAGAATATACTTTTTCAAGTAGTATAGAAACCGATAGAATTACAATTTCTAATGCGGATGGAACTTCTGTATTAGCATTTGGTGTAGGAAGTGTTACTTGGACTTCATCTGTGACAGGTGTGATTAGATTTTTCACTCATGAAGATAATGCATGTTCAGAAAATGATGATTTAAGAACTAGAAGAGTTCTTTGTGGTGCTATACCACCTGCACCCGCAAATGATGAATGTTTAGAGGCAATTGCTTTAACTGCTGGAGGTGTTTTTGATCAAAATGCAATTGTTGGAACCAATTTTGGAGCAACTGCATCGAGTAATGAAATTGCACCAACTTGTGGTCTATTTCAAGGTAGCGATGTTTGGTATAGTGTTGTAATCCCAGATTCAGGAACGTTAACCATTCAAACTTTATCACAATCAGGAAGTGCGATGACAGATTCAGGTATGGCTGTTTATTCAGGGTCTTGTGGAAATTTAACTCAGTTGGCATGTAACGATGATAATCCATCTGGAGGAAATTTCTCTATCTTAACTATAGCAGGCCCAGCTGGATCTACTGTTTATGTTAGAGTATGGTCATTTGGTTCAACTTCTCAAGGACAGTTCCGTATATCTGCTTACGATGCGTCTTTGAGTACGGCAACTTTTGATAACACTAGTTTAAAATATTATCCAAACCCTGTAAGAGATGTTTTAGATATATCTTATGCTACAGCAATTCAAAAAGTTACGGTTACTAATTTGTTAGGTCAACAAATGTTACAAGCTACTATTAATGCAACAGAAGGCCAAGTTGATTTATCATCTTTATCTAGTGGTGCCTATTTAGTTACTTTAACAACTGAAGATCAAATGCAAAAAACATTTAAAATTATTAAAAATTAATTTTTTCTAATTTCAATTCTAAAGCCACGCTTATAGCGTGGCTTTTTTGTTTTTGTGTATATTTGTTAAAATTTACGCATGTATTTTTCAGTTATTATCCCCGTATACAATCGTCCTGATGAATTAGAGGAACTACTACAAAGTTTGCTTCTCCAAGATTATAAAAATCCATTTGAAGTTGTTGTAGTTGATGACGGTTCTACTGTTAGTTCCTATGACGTTGTTTCAAAATTTGAAAGTTTGTTGAATGTGTCTTTTTATTATAAGTCTAATTCAGGACCCGGTGATTCCAGAAATTTTGGAATGAAAAAAGCAAAAGGTGATTATTTTATAATCTTTGATTCTGATTGTATAATCCCTGAAAATTATCTTTCACATGTTGAAGCAGCTCTTAAAGATAACTACACCGATTGTTTTGGAGGACCTGACTCGGCACATTCTAGTTTTACTTCAATTCAAAAAGCGATAAATTTTAGCATGACATCTGTACTAACAACAGGTGGTATTAGAGGAGCATCTGAAAAGGCACAAAAATTTCAACCCCGGAGCTTTAATATGGGTATTTCTAGAAAAGCATTTGAAGCTTCAAAAGGTTTTGGATTGATTCACCCCGGTGAAGATCCAGATTTGTCTATTAGGCTCTGGAAGTTAGGTTTTGAAACTCAACTTATTGCCAAAGCTTTTGTGTATCATAAACGTAGAATTGATTGGTCTAAATTTGCCAAACAAGTATATAAATTTGGAAAAGTTAGACCTATTTTGAATACTTGGCATCCGGAGTTTGCTAAATTAACATTTTGGTTCCCAACTGTATTTTCTATAGGATTGGATATGGCTTTAATCGTATTGCCATTGGGCATTTTTACTCCAATTTATTTTTACATCGGTTATTTTTTGGTTCTTTTAATAACTTCAACTTGGTATACTAAAAGTATAAAAATTGGGTTTTTATCTATTATAGCTGTTTTAATTCAATTTTATGGTTATGGAATTGGTTTTTTAGAATCTCAAGTAATGATTAATCTTTTTAGAAAAGAACCTGAAAAGCAATTTCCTGATTTATTTTTTAAATCTAATATACATGGCTAAGGTTATAGGTTTAACAGGAGGAATAGGTAGCGGAAAAACTACAGTAGCTCATTTTTTTTCTGAGCTGGGAGTTCCTGTTTTTATAGCGGACAAAGAAGCTAAAACAATTAGTGAAAGTAAAGAAGTTGAACCCGAACTTCTAAGCCTTTTTGGTGAAAAAGTATATAAGGAAGGAAAATTAGATAGAAAACATATCGCTTCTCGGGTATTTTCTAATCCCGATTTACTTCAAAAATTAAATCAAATCATACATCCTAGAGTTCAAAAAAAATTCGAACAGTGGCTTAAAATCCATAGTAAAGCAAGATACGTAATTAAAGAAGCGGCTATATTATTTGAATCGGGCAGTTATAAACAGTGTTTTAAAGTAATTTTAGTAACAGCACCACAAGATGTAAGGATAGAACGAGTTTTAAAAAGAGATATAACTGATTATGATTCTGTGGTTCAAAGAATTTCAAACCAATGGTCAGATGAAATCAAAATTCCCTTAAGTGATTTTGTTATTGAAAATATAAATTTATTGCAAACTAAAAGTCAAGTGCTTGAAATTCATAATGTTTTGAATAAAATATAAAAAAAGGGCAACATGTTAATGTTTGGTTAATCTATTTACAATGCAAATGTTAAAATCCTAATTTTGTGACGATGAATAAAGTATTATTTAGATTGCTTGTTTTCTTGATGAGTTTGTCCCTCATTGGAATTATTCTGGTACAAGTATATTGGTTTAACTCCTCTCTCGAAAACAACCAAGAGCAATTTAAATTTCATGTAAAGCAAGTACTAGCAAGTGTTGCAGATGATTTACAACAAAAAGAAATATTTGCTTTTGTTGATCGAATCAATCAATTTAAAGACAGTACTGGAACTGATAAAGTTGTAAATACCGACTTTTTAGAGTTTGGATATTACCAACGTAACGCTCAGACCAATGAAACAATAATTTATTCAAATAGTATTAATTCTCAAGATTTTACTATTTCGCCATCGTTCTTTGATAAAAAAATTGACAGTTTAAAGGTGAAAAGCTTCAGTTCAAAACGTAAAACTGAGATTTACACCAAAGGAGCTCTTGACAAATCGGATTTGCAAAAATCAATTTCACCCGATGTAAAGGTTGAAAAATCAGGAAATGTGAAGGTTCTAGACCGATTATTATATGATATTTCCTTTAATGACATTGCTTCTACATATCCCATTCAAAGACGTGTTTCTAAAGAAAAGTTACAAGAACTTTTACAAAGACAACTCAAAGAATATGGGGTAAACACTCCATTTGAATTTGGAATTTACAGCAATGGTTTAGCTACTAAAGTTAAATCAGAAAAATTTAAATTTAACAAAAACGATACCTACAGTACTC
>JANJWE010000319.1 GCA_024709705.1 Flavobacterium sp.
CTTTACCAATGGAATCGGAATGTTCTCATTTGGGAGTACCTCTGAAGGTCAAGTAGAAGGTCGCTTTTTTACGACAGATGGTACACTTAACGGAACCCAACGTACAGTAAAACCCGGACAAAAAATAATCATTCGTATAGCGGGTCAAGATGGAGGCGGACGTTCAGGAATAGTAAATGATGGAGTTATTGGAATCTCTATCAAATCTGGTGGTGGCATTTTTGACGGTTCAGGATTAGCAGGACGATACGATAACAATTCCATTTTAAAAATTGAATTTGTAGGAGGACAAAGTACTGCTAGATTTACAGATGGTAGCGGTTTTTCTACTGCCAATATGCCCAATTTTTCTAGTTTTAAATCGGGTACAACTTATGAAATTGAGGTCATTTCTGATCGCGAATTCAATTTAGTTGTTGGCTCAAATCGAAATAACATTAGAAGCTTTGGAGGTTCCGGATCTGTATCACCGGCTTTAATTCACGCTAGAAATTCCGGAGCCAATATGGATGGTCTTTTTACTTTATTGGAAGTGGTAAATCAAGCCATTAATCTAACCGCCAATGGCAGTGAAGAATACACAGTTACAGGAGTTATTTCTAATAACGAATCTAATTCGAATACCGTGGTTAAAAATGGAAGCGGAACTGTCATTCTTACCAATCAAAACACTTACACGGGTAGTACTACTATCAATTCGGGTACGTTGAGACTCAACAGAACCGGAGGTACAACCCTACCTAGTAGTAATTCCGTTACGGTTAACGGGGGTACATTAAGAGTAAGTTCCAATCAAACTTTAACTAGTTTAACTCTAACTAGTGGAGGGTTAACAATTGATAATGATGTAACACTAACCTTGCCTAATGGTTTGAGTATACCAGAAGGTTTTACAATCACAAACAATGGTACTCTTTTAATTGAAGGTACATTAACGGATAATAGAACCAATAAAACGTTTGGAGGAACTGTAAATTACAACGGTGGAAACCAAACTATAGTTGGTGCAAATTACACAAATTTGACATTATCCGGTTCAGGAACAAAAACTTTCAGTGCCAATTCGGTTATTAGTGGAAACTTCACCAACACTGGCGTTGAAATAATTACACCTTCGTTACTAACATTTAACGGAAGTTCGGCACAATCTTTAACAGGGGCCAATTTCAATTCTATTCATTTTGAAGGCAATTCAAAAACTTTTACATCGAATGCAACAGTGAGCAGTACAGGTGCAATAACTTTTGGAACAGGTTCGGGTACAATAGATTTTGACGGAAGTTCGAATAATTTAGACTTTATTCTAAAATCTGATAGTAACGGTACTGCAAGAGTCGGACAAATTGAAAGTTTTACACTATCTGGAAATGTAACTACACAAAGATACATTCCACTAGGCAAAAGAGCCTTTCGTTTTTTGACTTCTACAGTTAATACAACCGAAAGTATAAGAGCAAATTGGCAAGCCAATGGTAGTACTACTTCAGGAATTGGAACTCAAATAACAGGCTCAGGAGGTGTTACAAACGGATTTGATGCCAGTAATACGAATAACCCTTCTTTGTTTTTTTACAATAACCAAGTTGCCTCCGGGACAGGTTGGACAGCAGTTTCAAATACCAATTCTACCTTATTAGAAGCAGGTGTTGGATATCGAATTCTAATACGCGGTGACCGTAATGTTGATTTAGGTGCTGCTGCAGCAGCAGACATGAATCAATCAGTTACTTTAAACACAAAAGGCACATTGAAAACAGGTACAGTAGTTTACAGTGATTCTTCTAGCCCAGTGGCTATAAACAATACAAGCAACACCACAACAGACAGCTACAGTTTGGTAGGAAATCCTTTTATGAGTCCTATTGATTGGCACACCCTAGGAAAAACCGGTTTAGTTAATTCTTATTACGCATGGGATGCCAATATGGGAACTTCTACCCAAAGAGGACGTTATGTCGTGTATAGTCAAACCTCTGGGACCAATAATAATGCTTCTTCAGAAGTAGGTAGATATATCCAACCCGGACAAGCCTTTTTTGTAAGAAATGAGACGGTTGGAACAGCTGGAACCCTAACCATTCAAGAGTCTGACAAATCAAATACATCAAACACAAATGTTTTTAGAGAAGCATCGAATTTTAATTCTAAATTAAATATTTTAATTTATGAACCCAATGTTTTAAGTCTTGGCGGATATCCCATAGACGGTACAGTAGCCGTATTTGGATCCAATTTTTCTGAAATGTTAGATTTTGGTGATGTTGCCAAATTAAATGTTGCCGGAGAAAACATTGCTCTTTCCAGAGAGAATACAAACTTAGCTATTGAAGCATTTCAAATACCACAAACTGATGATGAGTTATTTTTAAAACTTTTGCAATTTACGGCATCTAAAACTTATAGTTTCAAAATAACTGCTGATAGTTTTGGTGAAACTACCTCAGCTTACCTTGTAGATAATTTCTTAAATACTTGGTCTGAAATTGATTTAAACTCAGATTACATTCATCCTTTTAACACAACTAGTGATATAGCTTCCTACCATTCCGATCGTTTTAAAATTGTTTTTAACCCTTCAACTTTAAGTTCAAGTGAATTCAACTCATCTTTAGTGAGTGTTTATCCAAATCCAATTCAAAACAATCAATTTAATGTGCATTTTCAAGAAGCATTAAATTCAAATGTTAACATTTCAGTAACCTCTATTTTAGGTCAAAAAATACCATTTAAATCGAATTCAACTTCAAATGGAATTGCAATTGAATTGAATCAAACTTTAAGTTCCGGTATTTATTTTTTAGAACTAGAAAGCAATGGAAATAAAATAACCAAAAAAATAATCGTTAACTAAAAGCCTTATGAAATCAAAAACTATCACTATACTATTCAGTTTCATTTTCTTATTTATTTCATCAACTCTCATTGCTCAAGAAGATTTTGAAGATGATACAGATGATTCTGGAGCTCCAGCCGCTCCAATAGATGGGCTTATCATTGTTACTTTGGTAGCCGGTAGTGCATTTGGATATCAAAAATTAAAATCTAAAAAATAAAATTACCATATAGTACTCCAAAAAGACATTTAAATTTTAAGTGTCTTTTTTTTTACTTTAAAACTAGGGTTTAATAAAATTAAAGTAAAAATTACAATCAAAGTCTCCAATAGTAAATGAAAACAAAAAAACCTTTTCAAAAGTGAAAAGGTTTTGGTCGGGGTGGCAGGATTCGAACCTGCGGCCTCCTGCTCCCAAAGCAGGCGCGATAACCGGGCTACGCTACACCCCGAAGTGAATCATAAAATTCAGGTTGCAAATATAGACCTTTTAAGTTGTTTTGCAAATGAAAAAAGTAATATTATTAGGTTATTCTTAAATTATTAAAACTAATTAACAACAGGAGATTTATTTTCAATTATCGATTACATTTGCAACACAAATTGAAAAACATTTACCATGTCTGATACAATTCAAAAAATAAAATGCTTAATTATTGGTTCGGGGCCTGCCGGATATACAGCAGCTATTTATGCCGCTAGAGCCAATATGAATCCCGTTCTATATCAAGGAACTCAACCCGGCGGACAATTAACAACAACAAATGAGGTAGAAAATTTTCCGGGCTATCCAGATGGAGTTACCGGTCCGGAAATGATGGTTCAACTTCAGACTCAAGCTAAACGCTTTGGCACCGATATTAGAGACGGATGGGCTACAAAAGTAGATTTTACGGGTCCTATTCACAAAGTTTGGATAAACGACTCTATAGAGTTACATTGTGAAACGGTTATAATATCTACCGGAGCATCGGCTAAATATTTAGGATTACCATCAGAGCAACACTATTTACAAATGGGTGGTGGAGTTTCTGCTTGTGCCGTTTGTGATGGTTTTTTCTATCGAAACCAAGAGGTTGTTATAGTTGGAGCCGGAGATTCTGCATGTGAAGAAGCTCATTATTTATCTAAAATGTGTAAAAAAGTTACCATGTTGGTGCGAAGTGAAAAATTCAGAGCTTCAAAAATCATGGAACAAAGAGTTCGTAAAACGGAGAACATCGAAATTTTGATGAATACCGAAACCGTTGAAGTTAAAGGTGACGGACAGGTAGTTAGTTCGGTTTTGGTAAAAAACAGAGCTACAAACGAAGAAATGGAAATTCCTGCAACCGGATTTTTTGTTGCTATTGGCCACCAACCAAATACAGAGATATTCAAAGATTTTATAGATTTAGATGAAACCGGTTACATCAAAAATATACCGGGAACATCTAAAACAAACGTAGCTGGTGTATTTGTGGCAGGTGATGCTGCAGACCATGTATACAGACAAGCCATTACCGCAGCAGGCACAGGCTGTATGGCAGCATTAGATGCCGAAAGATACTTGGCTTCTAAAGAATAATAAAGAATCCCGATTAATAGTCGGGATTTTTTTTGATACCGTTTTACTTGAATTTGAATTTTAAAAAGTTAGATTTAATCCCAAATCACAGAATATAATTTGCTATTTTTGCAATACTAATACCCTTTAAACAATATGCTTATAATTGGAATTGCCGGCGGAACCGGAAGTGGAAAAACTACTGTTGTACATCAAATTATGAATGAACTTCCTGAAACAGAAGTAGGCATCATTTCACAAGACTCATATTACAAAGAAACTCACAATTTAAGTTACGAAGAGCGAACAAAAATCAACTTTGATCATCCAAGAGCTATTGATTTTGACTTATTAGTCAAACATTTAAAAGAATTAAAATCCGATAAAATTATTGAGCAACCGGTTTACTCATTTGTCACTCATAACAGAACCGACGATACAATAATTACACATCCCAGAAAAGTTATGATTGTAGAAGGTATCCTTATTCTGGCTAATCCGGAATTACGAGATATGTTTGATATCAAAATTTATGTACACGCGGATTCAGATGAACGCCTCATCAGAAGATTAAAAAGAGATATTGCAGAACGAGGAAGAGACATGAACGAGGTATTAAATCGGTATCAAAACACTCTAAAACCCATGCATGAGCAATTCATTGAACCCACAAAAGCTTTTGCCGATATCATTATTCCAAATGACAAATACAACACGGTTGCTATTGATGTTGTGCGTGCCGTTATCAATCAAAGAATATTATAAGTAATGAAATTCATTCAACGCTTAAAAGAGAAATACATATGGTTCCGATTTATTGGGAATCGATACTTTTTTGTAGCTCTATTTTTTGCGATCTGGATGCTTTTTTTAGACAATTACTCCTATATCGAACATCGCGTATTAAACAAAGAATTGAACGAACTCGAAACCAACAAAAAATACTACAAAGAAGAGATTCGCAAAGATTGTTTAGAAATAAAAAGACTCAATAACCCAGATTATGTTGAAAAATATGCTCGCGAAAAATATTTTATGAAAAAAGACAGTGAGGATATTTACATTATAGAATTTGAAGACGAATTACTCGAAAAGGAAAACCAAAATTAAACCATTCAGAATGACTCAAAAATTATTTACAGCATTCGACCCTCTCTCCAGCAAACAATGGAAACAACAAATTCAATTTGAATTAAAAGGAGCCGATTATAATGAAACCCTAGTTTGGGAAAGTCCTGAAGGTATAAAAGTAAAGCCTTTTTATCATGCTGATGAACCTATTACCTCTAGTCAGATTCCTTTGACTAACGGTTTCAAAATTATTCAAAACATCTTTGTTCATGATGTAAAAAAATCAAATGAACGAGCTTTAGATACTCTGAAAAGAGGGGCTGAATCCATCCGATTTACGATTGAAAATGAAGCCATCTCTTTGGATGAATTGATGGAAAACCTTCCTAAAGAAGCGGTAACTTATTACTTTAATTTACTTTTTCTATCTGCCGAATTTATCAAAAAAGTAACTTCTTTGGCAACACAGAAACACTATAATATTATTGTTTTACAAGACCCTGTGGGGCAATTAGCCAAAGACGGAAACTGGTTTGTTTCATTGGATAACGATTTTGCCGAATTGAAAACCATTTCTGGATTAAATATTCCTTTTTTAAGTTGTAAAACCGATTTGTATCAAAATGCCGGAGCCAATATCATACAGCAATTGGCCTATGCTTTGGCACATGTTAATGAATATTTCAATCGCATTGAAAATATCTCATCACCCATTACATTTGAAGTTTCTGTTGGCACGAATTACTTTTTTGAAATGGCTAAACTAAGAGCATTACGTCTCCTTTTTAATTCACTCGCAAAAGAATACCATCACACTTTGGATTGTCAAATTGTGGCTACACCAACCAAACGCAACAAAACCTTATACGATTATAACGTAAACA
>JANJWE010000326.1 GCA_024709705.1 Flavobacterium sp.
AAACGAAGAAAGTTGTATAATCATTTCCTTTACCGTCAAATTCTGTATGCAAAGGTCCTAAACCTGGTTTTTGCACTTCTCCATGTAAGGCTGCTTCATATTTTACAACCGGAATTCCACCATAATCACCCTCAAATGATTTATTTTTGATTGCGGTTTGCAATTTATCATAACTAAATACCGGAATTAAAGCCGCTAGTTTCCCCGAACCTACAATATATTCACCTGTTGGATCCACATCACAGCCATGAGGAGATTTAGGACATGGAATCATATAACAAATATCTTTTAATTCTGAGGCATCCAATACTAAAACTTCTGTTTTAATTTCAGATTTTGCTGAATGGGTAGCATCATCCCAAGTGTTATGGGCATAACGTACTTTTTGTTTTTTTCCTTTACCGGCTTTTACATACTCTTCCGCTTTTTTCCAATTCACAGCCATGATAAAATCTTTGTCTTTTTGTGAAGCATTAACTTCTAATAAAGTATTGGCTTGTTCCGTATTATAGCACGAAAAGAAGAACCAACCGTGTGATTTGCCTTTACCGGCATGCGATAAGTCAAAGTTTACACCGGGAGTCATAATTTGAAAAGCGATATCCATCTCACCCTCTTTACCCACTTTTACAAAACTAATATGTCCTTTGTAATTGTCTTTGTACGTGTTAATTGGTACATCTCCATTTTCATAATCACCTGGTACGCTAAAACGAGTACCGGCAACCACATATTCGGTGTTTTCCGTAATAAACGGAGAAGAGTGATTACCACCACTGTTTGGTAACTCAATAATTTCAGCGGTTTTAAATGTTTTCAAATCAATTCGAGCAATTCGAGGCGTATTATTGGCATTACCAAAAACCCATCTACCATCTATTTCTCCATTTGTTTGAGACATTTCGGTATGATGCAAATCATCCCAAGGCACAAAACCATGTGACGTATTTAACATCGGTTTGGTTTCTTCACTATATCCCCAACCTTTTTCAGGGTCAACTGAAAAAACAGGAATTACTCTAAACAATCTTCCACTCGGAAGTCCGTACACACTTAATTGCCCGCTGAAACCTCCGGAAACAAAGTTGTAAAATTCGTCGTATTTACCTGGAGCTACATAGGCTTTTTGAGCGGCATCACCACTTACTGTATCACTAGTGTTTTTGGGTTTACACGATCCCATAAAAGCAGAAACTAAAACTACAGCTGAAGTAATTTTTAAAAAATTTGTTTTCATATACTTTCGATTTATATTCATTATTAATTTATTAAAACTACTTCACACCGTCATTTTGACGCATGTATTCCAAAATATGTCGGGCTTCATCATCGGTTAGAGCTTGATTAGGCATACGCACCAAACATAGTTCCAATTGAGCCTGTAATTCAGGATCTTTGTCAATCATCGGGTCGGGATTCGTTGAAAAATTCATAATCCATTCCGGAGTTCTACGTTCTGTAACTCCCTTCCAACCTGGTCCAACCAATCGTTCATCTGTCAATTTATGGCAAGACATACATTTAACACCCGCCACTTTTTCACCATTTGCTGCCATGGCTACATCTAAGCCGTCTCCTAAATCTACAGAAGTAAATTTCCCTTCACCTCGTTTTGGATCATAAGTAGAAGCATCTGTTGCAGACGATTCTGTTGAAGATTCTGATGAAGAAGACTTTGAAAAATCCTCTCCTGCATTGGTTTTATCTTTTCCACATGAAATGAATAAAAGCAAACCAATTGCTAGTGCATACATTTTGTTCATATTAGTATAAGTTTAAATTATGACACAAATTTCCTGACTAATTATTCTAAATTTTATGATTGCAATCATACAAATCATCTTTTTTTAACCATTATCTTTGCGTCATAAATAATAGATCATTTTGAAATATTTTATTATCATATTCTCCTTCATCTTTTTCTTCAAACCCGTATTCCCGGTTTTGAATTATGTGGTGAATTATGATTATATCTTAAAAGAATTATGTGAAAACAAGGTAAAACCGGAATTGGAATGTAATGGTAAATGTTATTTAAAAGCTGAATTAGCAAAGGCTTCTAAAGAAAACATTCCTGCCTCACAAGAATCAAAAAACATAGTTATTTTAGATTTACTATTTTTAGAAACCCTTTCTGAATTCAAATTCAACAAACTGTACGTTGAAAAACAAAAGGTTTCTATTGCTTATTCAAGACTATACTTTCGATTACATAGTACTGGCATTTTTCACCCGCCCACTGTGTAATCTTCCTATACGTATTTTAAAATTTCTAAACGGATTAATTTATAATCCACAAAATACTAGTATCTTATTTTTACCATAAGCCGATTCAATCGGTGAATTCCAACTCATTGTTGTAATGGGCTTATGGTTCTTATTCCTATAACTCAAATTAAATTTACAATGAAACTTTATAAAATATTCTTCCTTTTTGCTCTAGCATTAATTACATCTTGTTCTTCTGATGATGATTCAACACCCGTTAACGAATTAGACGGTATAATTAAAGTCAAAGAATTTACCAATGACACTCATATTATCGAGTTATACACCTCTACAGGAACAACCCAACAAGGTTACAATGAGATTTCACTTAGAATTAAAGACAAAACAACAAACAACTACATTCAAAACGCAACAATTGAATGGATGCCAATGATGCACATGACCATGATGAATCATTCGTGTCCCTATTCTACAGTTGAAAAAGAAACCGATAAAGAAACCTTATACAAAGGATATATTGTTTTTCAAATGCCCCAAAATGAGTCGGAATATTGGGACTTAAAAATTGATTATTCTATAAATGAAACAAACTATACTGTAACGGATGTTATAGATGTTCCAGCCACCGAAAAAAGAGTAGTTAGCTCATTTATGGGAACAGACAACGTACGTTACATTGTTGCTTTGATTGATCCCAAAAACCCAAAAGTGGCCCTAAATGACATGACCGTTGGGGTGTATAAAATGGAAAACATGATGAATTTTCCGTTAGTAAACAATTATACCCTTAAAATTGACCCCAGAATGCCGAGTATGGGAAACCATGGTTCACCAAACAATATTGATTTAACACAATCTGCTTCTGATGAATTTTACCATGGCAAAGTATCCTTAACAATGACCGGCTATTGGAAAATTAATTTACAATTACTAAATGCTTCTAATGAAGTGTTAAAAGGGGAGGTAGTTACTGAAACTACTGAATCCAGTAGTATCTTCTTTGAAATTGAATTCTAAATAAAATAGTAACGGCCAAAAGTTATCTAAATTTTTGGCCCTTTTTTCTTACTCATGAAAAAACAATTTATTGTTTCAATAATGCTATTGATTTCAACCGTTAGTTGGACTCAAGAGCAAGTGAAAGATAGCATTTTACCTGTAAATCTCAGTGAAGTGATTCTAATAGGTAAACCAACTCAAGTACATCAAAAACAAGCAAAACCCCTTGCAAGTTTAGATGAATATTTGCAACAATCTGGTAGAATTGATATGATTAAACGAGGTGGCTATGCTTGGGAACCCATGATTAATAATATGGCAACCGAACGAACGATTGTCACCATTGACGGCATGCGGATATTTGGTGCTTGTACCGATAAAATGGATCCGGTGACTTCTTATGTAGAAATATCCAATCTCTCGGAAGCAACTATTTCATCAGGGCAAGAAGGTAGTTGTCATGGACCAACCATTGGTGGCTCTTTGGATTTAAAACGACTTCGAAGCACATATTCCGAACTGGGCTGGTCGGGTAGTTTAAGTAGTGGCTTTGAATTCAATAACAAGCAACGTATTATAGGCGGAATGGTGCACTACAAAGATAGTTCTTTTTATGCCCATGCGAATGTAACCTATCGAAAAGCTGATAATTATAAAGCTGGAAATAGTCAAGAAATAAAGTATTCTCAATTTCAAAAATGGAATGCTTCTGTTATTTCCGGTTATCAATTTCAAAATAAATTGATTGAAGGTTCGGTTATTTTTGATGAAGCCAATGATGTGGGTTATCCGGCTTTGCCCATGGATATTTCGCTTGCTCGTGCACTAATTACATCATTTAAATATGAAGTAGTTCCAAAATCGGGATTCCTCAACCATTGGGAAAATAAATTATACTATAATACGATTACCCATTTTATGGACGATTCCAAACGACCAAATGTTCCCATTCGAATGGATATGCCGGGTTGGAGCGATACGTATGGTTATTATTCCAAAGGAAAAACAAAAAAAGATAAGCACCATCTACTATTTAATGTGAATGGCTTTTACAATCGTTCGATTGCCGAAATGACTATGTATCCAAGTGACCCTGATGAAAATGCGATGTTCATGTACACTTGGCCGGATGTTAGAACCCTTTACAATGGTATTTATTTAGAAGATGAAATTGAATTCTCTTGCCATAACTCACTAAAAATAAATGGTTCGTTTGGTTTTCATCAAAATAAAGTGGCTAACGAATTTGGATTGGAAAGTTTACAAATCTTTTATCCTGAAATGGCAGATCAACAAAATCGATTGTTGAAAAGTATTTCAATGCAATACAAACATCAAGTAAAAGATTGGTTTTTTTCGGTAGGCTCAGGCTATGGTGAACGAGCTCCATCGGTAACAGAAGGCTATGCGTTTTATATCTTTAATAGTTTTGATTTGTTTGATTATATAGGAAATCCCAATCTTTCCAACGAAAAATCTGTGGAAGGAAATTTTGATATTCGGTACAAAACTGAAAAAATTAAAACAGGCATTACTTTTTCTGCATTTTATCTTTCGGATTATATCATCGGAATACCTGACGACAATCTTCTTCCTATGACTATTGGGGCAAGCGGAGTCAAAATTTACGAACAACTATCTTTTGCCATTTTAATTCATTCTTCATTTCAATTTGATTATCGATTTAATGATTATTTTTCATGGAATACTAAATTGCAATACAGTTTTGGAAAAGATGCAGAAAAACGAAATTTACCGTTTATTAGCCCTTTGCAATACCAAAGTCAAATACAATATAAAAAGAATAGATTTCAAACGGAATTAAATGTAATTGGAAATGCGACTCAAACCAATTATAGTCCTTTTTATGGGGAAAATAGAACACCGGATTATGCTATCTTAAACTTATCTGTGGGTTATACTTTTAAATGGTATTCACAAAAACTATTGGTGAATGCAGGAGTTGAAAACCTATTTGACACCTATTATTCTACCTTCACCGACTGGAATAATATACCGCGAATGGGTAAAAATATTTACATAAATTTAAATTTCAGTCTCTAATATCAGTTTGTCTTTTTATAACTCCAAACGGCTAAACCATTTACGACAATTGCAAAAAGAGTTATTATCCCTAGATTTGGCAAAACTTCTTGAAGTCCGGCTCCTTTGAGTAGAACCATTCGTATAAATTCAACAAAATAGCGAATCGGATTGAATAAGGTCATGTTTTGTGCCCATTTTGGCATGCTTTCAATTGGCGTAAACAAACCACTCATTAGAATAAAGATAACAATGAAAAACCAAGCAATAAACATGGCTTGCTGTTGGGTTTCGGTATGATTAGAAAGAAATAAGCCAAAGCCTAAAATGAGCAATAAATATATAGAAGTAAAAAAATAAACCAATACAATGTTTCCCAACATAGGTACATTGAAAACAATTTTAGAAATTAGTAAGCCAATAGTTAAAATTACAAGCCCAATAACCCAAAAAGGAAATAATTTGCCAATAATAAATTGATATTTTTTTATCGGAGTAACGTTGATTTGCTCTAAAGTACCCAGTTCTTTTTCTCGTACAATATTCATTGACGAGAGGAATAATGTTAACATCGTAATCAACAAGACTAAGATTCCCGGGACCATAAAAGTTTTATAATTAAGTGTCGAATTATACCAAAAGGAAGGAATAGTTTCAATTCGATTAGGCATTATTTGATTGTTTACAATGTGTTTGTTTTCCAACTGAATATGCTGATTGAACTGCTGAACAATTTGCGAAAGATATACATTTTGAACTCCCGCAGTTGCTCCATCAATAGCATTAATTAAAACCTGAATTTGAGTGGTAGTCTCATTTTGAAGTTGTTTTTCAAACGGGATAGGAATTTCTATCACCACATCGGTTTTACCGCTATTTAACCGCTCAATACCGGCTTGTGTTGTGGAAACAAACAC
>JANJWE010000053.1 GCA_024709705.1 Flavobacterium sp.
AGGTACACCAACGTATCAATACCAGTGGTATTACAATACTACCGATTCGAATACGGTTTCCGGAGCTACGGCTATTTCCGGAGCTACGTCTTCAACCTTTTTACCTGAGACTACCGCTTCTGCTGTGGGTACTCGTTATTATTTTGTAGTGGGTTATGCTACCGACAACGATTGTGGTCAGACCGCTACTACACAAGCTTTAGCTTCTCCAGCTGTGGCTGTAACGGTTATAGCAACCCCAGAAGCTATAGTAACTCCCAATGGAGCTACTTCTTTTTGTTTTGGTGATTCGGTAACTTTAACTGCATCAGCAGCAGATAGTTATTTGTGGTCAACCGGTGCTACAACTGCTTCAATTGTTGTTACAGAAAGTGGTTCTTATACTGTAGTCACTACTGTGAACGGATGTGAGAGTGCGGTATCTGAAGCCGTTTCGGTTTTGGTTTATGATTTACCTGCTGCACCAACTGTAACCCCATCGGGTTCTACTACTTTGTGTTTTGGTGACAGTGTTACTCTAACGGCCTCTGAGGGATCTTCTTATTTATGGTCAACCGGTGCCACTACATCCAGTATCACTGTTAGTGCGAGTGGTTCGTATAGTGTAGTTGTTACTGATGCTAATGGTTGTACAAGTCCAGCTTCGGATGCTGTAACCGTTACTGTAAACACTGCATTGGTTCCGGGAACGGTTTCAGGAATTACAATTCCTGCTTTTGGTTCTGGTTTAGTGATTAGTCAAGTGTATGGTGGCGGAGGAAATTCCGGTGCTTCTTACAATCGTGACTTCATTGAATTGTTCAATCCTACGGCTTCTCCTGTAGATTTAGCAGGATGGACAGTAGAATATGCTTCAGCCACCGGAGTTTTTGGAAATGCAACCTCTCTAAGTGGTTCTATCGCACCCGGAGGGTATTATTTGATAGGATTGGCTTCTGGTTCTAATGGATCTAATTTGCCTACTGTAGATGTATCTAATACTGCTGTAAACATGTCGGGAACTGCCGGTAAAGTGCGTTTGCTTAATGCCTCCAGTACGGTTATCGATTTACTTGGTTACGGTTCAACGGCTTCTGCTTCTGAAGGGCAACCTTCTAGTGGAGTTGTCGGAAACGTGAATTCGTACCAACGTTTGAATGGTGGTTGTACGGACACTCAAAATAACTTGAATGATTTTGTGGCTAATTTAACTGCGAATCCCCGTAACAGTTCTTCTGCTACTAATTCATGTTCATCTACTGTATCTACAGAAACCGTATGTTCAGGTGTTGAACCTGCTTCAATTTCTGTTAGTGCGGCTAGCGGAAGTACCGGTTCTTATACTTATTCTTGGTATCAATTTGACGGAATTGCAACGGCACCTACCGGTACAGCTATCCCAGAGGGATGGAACTTGGTGGGAACCGGAAGTACTTTTGCTCCTGAGGCATTAACAGCTGATGCTACTTTTGCCAGCTACGTAACTCCAGCCGGATGTGCCGGAGCTTGGGCAAACGGACAACGTCAGGTTACTGTAAATGCTTTACCTGTTGCGACTATTAGTCCTTCGGGAACTCTAGTTTTACCTGCCGGTACCAGTCAAGAATTGACTGCTTCTGGAGGTACTTCATATTTGTGGTCTAATTCAGCTACGACTTCAACCATTACTGTAACGGCTTCCGGTTCTTATACAGTAATTGTAACCGATGCTAATGGTTGTGAAAGTGCTGTTTCTGAAGCTACTGTACTAGCATATGCCCCTGCGGTTTCTACCGATGTTGCAGCGACAGCCGTTACTTTATCTTCGGCTAGTTTGGGTGGTTCTATCGTTGCTGCCGGTGACAGTGCTGTTTCACAAAGCGGTATTGTTTATGCTGCAACCGGTTTAGATTCTAATCCCACTTTGGGCGGAGCATTTGTTACTACTTTATTTGCCAGTGCACCCTTTGAAGGTTCGTTTTCGTTACCTACCGGAGAGGTGTTGGAAATCAATACAACTTACTCTTATCGTGCTTTTGCTACGAATGAGCAAGGCACTACGTATGGTGAAGTTTATACGTTTACCACTTTATCTAATTTACCCAACTTAACCTTAGTGGGAGATGCTCCTTCCTTTGAAGGCGTTTGTACTACAGGAGCCCTAACAAGTGCTGTTACCTCCTTTGTGTTTGATGGAGCGTTCTTAAATCCGACTGATTTAAGCGTTTCTTCTGCTGCTCCTGAGTTGGCTTTTTCTTTAACTGAAAACGGTGTATACTCCAATCCTTTAGTTATTTCTAACTCTTCTGCTACTGTAACCGGTCAAACGGTTTGGGTACGTTTTACACCCAGTGTAACCGGAGCTTTTGAGGCGGTTGTTTCGATTTCCGGAGCCGGATTATCTCCTGCTTTTGAAGTAGAAGTTATCGGATTTGGTATCAATACTCCTGTTATGGTGGCTACCGGTGTTGCAGAAGTTACTTCAACTACAGCTACTTTGTCGGGAACTGTTACCCCAGGTTGTAGTGCTGTTTTAACAAGTGGTGTGGCTTACAGCACTGCTTCAGATTTGAGTTCTGCTTCGGTAGTTGCTCTTGAAGGAACAGCTACTAATTTAACTCCCGGGACCTTGTATTATTATCAAGCCTTTGCTGAAGATGCAACCGGATTGGTATATGGAAGTGTTTTAACTTTCACGACTTTGGCTATCGAAGCTCCTGAAGCTCTTGCTGCTACTTCTGTTACTTCAAGCTCATTTGAAGCGAATTGGGAGGCCGTTAGCGGAGCTAGTGCTTATTTGTTGGATGTGAGTACTTCTCCTGATTTTGGAATTATGACTATTGAAGCCGATTCTCCTTTGCTCACTAATGATGGAACTGTTGGGACTTCAGGATGGGTAGAGAATGCGGTTAATCAGCAATCCGGATATATTAGTTTATTGACTACTTCTTCTTCTTTGGTTTCTCCATTTGTGGATTTAACCGGAGTGACCAATCCTAGTTTGGATTTCCAAATCCGTACTTTTGGTGGAGTAACCGGAAACAGTAATCAAATTCTGGTTTCTATATCTACTACTGAAAATCCTAGTTGGGTACAATTGGGTACCCGTACAGCGGGTGGTACTACTTTAACTGCGGTTTCTCCTTTTGATTTATCTGATTATATTGGTTCTACCGTACGTTTGCGATTTACTGTTCCTAGTGCAACCGGTTCACGTGGTGTTGGTATTGATAACATTTTAGTATCCGGAGATCTTACTACTTTTACTCCTGATTTTGTTACGGGTTATGAATCTTTGAATGTAGGTTCTGTTACTTCTTATCCTGTTGTTGGTTTGTCTGATAACACGACGTATTATTATCAAGTTCGTGCTACATCAACCAACAGTACTTCTGAAAACTCCAATGTTATTTCAACAACTACATTGGTGGCCGAGCCAACCTTTGGTGGTATTGTTCAAAATGAAGTATTGTGTGAAGGGTCTGAGGTTTCGTTTACTCTAAGTGGTTTGTTGCCAAATAGTATCTCTACTATTGGTTATACCCTTGGCGGTGGTTCTCCGGCTTATTTTGAAGGTGTAACAGCCTCTGCTACCGGAACGGCTACCTTTAACTTGGTTTTAGGGGCTTCTGAACAAGGAGTTACTTTAGCCGTTGTTTCCGTTGAACGCACCGATGCCAGTTCTACCGTTTTAGAAGTATCTTCAAACAATACTGTTGTGTTGGGTGTAACATTAGCTACTTTGTATTACTTAGATGCTGATATGGATGGTTACGGAGATATCAATGAACCTTTATTGAGTTGTGATGCTCCTTTTGGTTATGTATCCAATGGAGATGACTGCGACGATTCGGAGTTTACTACGAATCCAGGAGCTCCAGAAATTTGTTTTGATGGAGTAGACAATAACTGTAATGGCAACTTGTATGACGGTTGTGCCCCAGTAGTTGTGGAGTTCTTACCAGGTACTTGTGGCAGTGTACTTCCTGCTTTGGGTACTACTATAACTTGTACAGTACCTAATGTAGGCTCTAACAGTTTGGCTTATATCTTTACTGTAACCAACTTATCCTCGGGTCAGACTCGTACTATTCCACGAGCCTTC